>JBAYGQ010000405.1:0-3384 GCA_041666585.1 Bacteroidota bacterium | reverse complement strand
TTCATAAAAGCTGAAATATTAATGCAAACAGGTAATTTTAGTGAAGCTATCAAGAGCTACAGAAGAATCAGAAATTCTGAAAATAACAATGATTTGCTTATAGAAATTTCAGGTACATACCAATTCCCTGATTCACAGCTTGCTTATAAAATCGGCAAATGTTTATTTAAGCTGAATAAAATTGCAGAAGCAGAAAAGGAATTTCGCAAAGGACTTTCTTTTAATCCCCGCGAAATCGCTTGTATCTTAGGTTTGGCAAATATAGAATTTATCAGAAATAATTATAATGCAGCAAAAATGTTATTAATTCAGGCACTGTCGATTGAACCGGAAAACTCGGAAATAAAAAAACATCTTCAGCAAACCGAAAAAGCAATAGCCGATAAATCGAAGAAAGTGAACAAAGAAAGACCTTTAATCAGTCTGGCTATGATAGTTAAAAATGAAGAAAAATATTTGTATGATTGTCTGAAAAGTACAGTAGCTGTTGTCGATGAAATAATAATTGTTGATACAGGTTCGACTGATAAAACAAAAGATATAGCGAGAAGTTTCAATGCAAAAATCTTTAACTTTAAGTGGAATGATGATTTCTCCTCCGCACGAAATGAGGCATTGAAGCATTGTTCCGGTGAATGGATTCTGTATCTTGATGCTGACGAGAGATTAGAAAAAAAGACTTCAAAGTATATCCGTACTCTTGTACAAAATGCGGGAGACAATACAGGAGGCTTTGTCTGCACAATCGAAAGCGAACATGTCACAACCGACGGCTCGACCGAAATGCATAGAGGGGCTTATCCCAGAATATTCAGAAATTACGGATACCCCAGGATCTCTTTTTGCGGAAGAGTGCATGAGCAAATTAGTCCTTCAATTATCGCTCTCGGAAAATCAATAAAAACTTCAGATATAATAATCACTCATCTTGGTTACAATCAGAATTCAGAAATGATGAAATCCAAAATTCAACGCAATTATTCTTTATTGATGAAACTTGTGAAAGAAGAGCCGGAGAACGCTTATGCTTGGTATCAGCTCGGGCAAACACTATCACATTTGTCGCTGAAGGATGAAGCTGAAGGTGTAATAAGGTTTGCAATTGAATCTGGAAAGCTTTCGGATTCTGTCTATTCAAGTGCGGCTTCTGCTCTTGCACAATTTGAAGGCAACAGAGGAAATTTCAAAAACGCTCTGCATTGGGCTGAAAAGTCATTAGAAAAAGCACCAAATCAAGTTTATGCCGCTTACCTGAAAGCATGTTCATTGCTTTATCTGAAAAGAAATGCGGAAGCTGTGGCAGTATTTCAAAAACTATTATCCCGAATAAATGCTGAGAAAATAGTTCCACAATCCGGTTTTGATATTGATATTTCAAAAGATGAAATTTTAAAGAAGTTGAAAGAAGTAAGAAAGTATCTGAATTATCCATTTACAGCAGAATGAAGCAGATTTAAAATAGCAGAAGCTGATGGACCATTGCAAAAAATCTGCAAACTCTGATTACTGCGGTTTACAACAATATCAAAAATATCTCCGAAAAATATATTCTGAGTAATGGTCTGCATACAAGTTTGTATTTGAGCGCTACTCAGATTAAACACTGTTATAGCACTGCAATTTTGCTCTGTAACGGGTTCGAGTGTATGAAAGTTTTTCAATAGGTCAGGTATTGCAGAACCCGAATAAATAATTAGAGAGTCTTCCCTCAGTTCATAGTGAAAAATATTTTGAACCGCACTATGTTCTTCCAGAAAATGCTTTGCAATTTGCTCTCTTAATTCCTCTGAATAAAACTGATAATTATATTTCACAAGATTTTCCATTAAAAGAAAAACAGGTGTTGATAGAGCCTTTGCGTTAATGCTTATAACTGTTGAATAACCGTTAGGAGTGAGAGCAGAGCGGTATCGGAGTTTGATATTATTCTGTTTTGCATAATCGAGCATTCCTGGATACACAAGTTTCAGTCCGTTGACTGCCAACTTGTAAGCAGTTTCGTAATTAACTTCCTGTATAGGTTTAGTATTGTTCACAATCTTCGGGTCAGCCGAACGGAAGCCCTCTACGTCAGTCCAGAATGTCAGTTCCTTTGCTTCGAGAAGTTCAGCCAGTAGAGTGGCAGTAAGGTTAGAACTTTCGATTCCCATAGTTGTAATATCGCCTTTTATGTTTCTGGCAACAAAACCCTGAGTAAGAACTATACTATTATTATTGAGATGAGGCAGAATAATGTCCTGAACTTTTTTCTTAGTTTCTGTTAGCATCGGAGTAGCCGCACCGAAGTTGGAATCGCTGACTATCACAGAAGTTGAATCAATACAAATAATATTTTTCCCTTGTTCCCTTAGAAAATTTTCGACTGTAATCAAAGCAAAATATTCACCGTAACTTAAAATTGCATCTTTGGTTCTCGGCGTCAGTTCACGAGTAATAGAAAGCCCTTTAAGATAGTCGAGAATTTTATTTTCACCTTCTGTAAAAGCCTCGTTAAGATGACGGATATGAACAGAATTATTCAGCAGTTCGTTTGTATAATTGATATGAGTCTGCTTTATGGACATCAGGATATTTTTAGCTGTCTGGAGTTCACCTGAAGCGGCAATAGAAGCGGCTTTGCCAAGCATACGTGTTGCATTGGAAAAAGCAGAGATAACAATCAGAAGCGGTTCGTTCCGATACTCTTTTATAATTTCGAGCATTTGGAAAAAACCTTCTTTGTTTCTCAGTACGGCACCGCCTATTTTAATTATGTTCATTTGTTTTCCGAAATTTCAAAAAAAAGGGACGCTTTTGCGTCCCCTTTATTTAATTCAAATCGTAATTACTTTTGGAAAGCGCTGAGCGGAGTCTTAATCTTAACCTGTACTGTACGATTGTAGAACCTTCCTTCGGGAAGTTCGTTATTGTACATAGGCTCGTCTTCTCCTACACCGCGTTTCAATATCTTACCTACTGCACCTTTCGTAGTTGTCATAATACCCTGATGCACAGTGTTTGAACGGCGTTCCGATAATGCTTTGTTATGGTCATATAAACCTACAACATCTGTATGTCCTATTACCTCAATATATGAAGTAGGTAAACATCTGTCATATACATAGTCTTTCATAATTCTATTATTGATTGGTCCTGCTTCTGATTTATCAAAGGGGAACAGAATCATGCTATAGTTTTCGTTTGTGCTGTCTTTGTCTAAAGCAACTGTACGTTTTTCTGTTTTAGCCTGCATAACAGGAATAGTAATAGGCGGTGATTTACATTCCGCACCACCCTGAGTTGTAATAATCAATTGTGCGGTATATGGTACTTCATCTTTGGGGAATTTGCGTTTTTCGTCGCGCCAGTCCCAACCTGTTTCAGGGTCTATAATCCCGATATCGG
>JBAYGQ010000404.1:0-3390 GCA_041666585.1 Bacteroidota bacterium | reverse complement strand
TTTAATCCTAAAATTGATTCTATAAGTCCGAAAACTGTTTCAACTAATACTGAAATTACAGTTTATGGTTCCTCATTAAAGTACTATGATAATAAACTTTCAAACGAAAATCCTGAATTATATTTAAATGATAAAAAAATAGAAAATATAATATTATATGAGCCAAATAGAATTATTTTTCATTTACCAGAAAATGCAAATTCAGGATATTTAAAAGCAAAGCGGTTCAATAAAATATCCAACTCAATTTATTTAAATGTAATCGAACAACCAACAATAAAAAACATAAGTCCCGAATCAGGTAGAGCCGGAACAATAATTTCAATAAACGGCAACAATTTTTCAAATAGCCCGGGTAAAGTTTTTTTTAATAGTACAGAAGCTGAAATTATTTCATGGGAAGAAACCAATATTGTTTGCAAAGCTCCAAGTAATATTCCTTCTACCTATTTATATATTTTGGTGGATGGTATGAAATCAAATTCAGTATTTTTCAATTATACTGATACTCCTTCTATTGGAGATTATCAACTTTCAAAGGTTGATGTTCACTCATTTGATCCTAGTGGTTATAATTTCACTGATTTACTGCAAAATTATGGGAATCTTTCATTCGGATTTAAATTATTTAAACCTAATAATCCTTTTACTAAAAGTTCCTGTACTATAACATTTGATTCACAATCGTTAAATATAAAAGAAGCAATTATTAAATATACTTATTTCGAAGTTGGACAAGGACCTATAGTTTATTGTAAAACGACAGATATAGTAATAACTGCTCGCGATATCTCACCACAAACTTATTCTGAAAATACAATTGATTACCAAATTGGACCAGAGTATGCAGATAGAATAACTATCACTTTCCAATCAAAGTTTGAATGGGAAAACTTAAAAACAGGAGAAAGAGGAACTAATTACGATTCAGGAGTAAATGACCCTAAAAAAATGTCTCCATTTTACTTCCATTTTTATTAAAAAGTAAAGCCTTTCGGTAGAAACCGAAAGGCTTGTTTGTTTTCATATACATTGGTTCTATTAATACATGTCGCCCATTCCGCCGCCGGGCATCTGGGGCATCATCGGGGCATTCTTTTCCGGTTTTTCGACTATAGTGCATTCGGTTGTAAGGAGTAAACCAGCTACCGAAGCGGCGTTTTCCAATGCAACGCGTGTTACTTTAGTCGGGTCAATTACACCGGCTTTGAATAAATCTTCGAAAACTTCGGTTGCGGCGTTGAAGCCGTAAGCACCAGTGCCTTCTTTGATTTTGTTCAAAATAACGGATGCTTCGAGTCCCGCATTGTTTACGATTTGACGTACCGGCTCTTCTACTGCCTTGCGGACAATGTCCACACCGGTTTTCTGGTCAAGATTTTCGGTTTTAATACTGTCCAAAACCTGAAGTGAGCGGATATAAGCAACTCCGCCGCCGGGTACAATACCTTCTTCGACAGCGGCGCGTGTGGCATGCAAAGCATCTTCGACGCGTGCTTTTTTCTCTTTCATTTCGATTTCGGTAGCGGCACCGATTTTGAGAACTGCAACACCGCCGCTAAGTTTAGCAAGGCGTTCCTGCAATTTTTCTCTGTCGTATTCGCTTGTAGTTTTTTCAATCTGGGCGCGGATTTCGTTGATTTTCTTTTTGATATCTTCCGGTTTGCCGGCGCCTTCAACTATTGTAGTGTTATCTTTGTCAATTACGATTTTCTTGGCTGTGCCGAGATAAGCTAAAGTTGCGCTTTCGAGCTTGTAGCCTTTTTCTTCGCTGATTACCGTACCTGCGGTAAGAACTGCGATATCTTCAAGCATAGCTTTACGTCTGTCGCCGAATCCCGGAGCCTTAACTGCGGCAATGCGGAGAGTACCGCGAAGTTTGTTCACAACTAATGTTGCAAGTGCTTCGCCTTCGATATCTTCGGCAATAATCAATAAAGTTCTGCCTGCCTGAGAGATTTTCTCCAAAATCGGGAGTAAATCTTTAATAGCGGAGATTTTTTTGTCATAAATTAAAATGTAGGGATTTTCGAGAGATGCTTCCATTGTTTCGGCATCGGTTACGAAATACGGTGACAGATAGCCGCGGTCGAACTGCATACCTTCCACTACTTCCATAGAAGTGTCTGTGCCTTTGGCTTCTTCGACTGTAATAACGCCGTCTTTACCTACTTTTTCCATAGCTTCGGCAATAAGGTCGCCGATAGTTTTGTCGTTGTTGGCGGAGATACAGCCAACCTGAGCGATTTCTTTTTTGCCTTCGACTTCACGGCTTAGTTTTTTGAGTTCTTCTGTAATAGAAATTACGGCAAGGTCAATACCGCGTTTCAGGTCCATCGGATTTGCACCTGCTGTAACGTTTTTCAAACCTTCGCGGTAGATAGCCTGTGCAAGAACGGTTGCGGTTGTAGTTCCGTCGCCGGCGACATCGCTGGTTTTGGAGGCAACTTCGCGAACCATGTGGGCTCCCATGTTTTCAATCGGGTCTTCAAGTTCAATTTCTTTAGCAACTGTAACGCCGTCTTTAGTAATTGTGGGGGCGCCGAATTTTTTGTCAATAATTACATTACGTCCCTTGGGACCGAGAGTAACTTTAACTGCATTTGCAAGCTGGTCAACACCTTGTTTAAGCAGTGAGCGAGCTTCGAAATCATAATTTATAATTTTTGATGCCATGATAAAACTCCAAATTTTATTTATTTAACAAATTATTTAATAATAGCAAAAATGTCGCTTTCGCGCATAATCAGGTGTTCTTCGCCGTCAATGTTGACTTCGGTTCCGGAGTACTTTCCGTAGAGAATTGTATCGCCTGCTTTAACTGTCATAGGCACTATTTTACCGTCGTCGGCAACTTTGCCTGTACCGATGGCAATAATTGTACCCTGCTGAGGTTTTTCCTTAGCTGTGTCGGGAATAATGATTCCGCCTTTAGAAACTTCCGCCGCTTCTGCGGGTTTCACGATAATTCTGTCGTGCAATGGTTGAAGATTCATAGTAAATCCTTTTAGTTAATGTTGAACATAAATATTTCAAAAAAGTTAAAATCTAAATATAATTAGCACTCATTTGTAACGAGTGCTAACATAAAACGCAAAATTAAAAAATATATTGTAAAAAGAAAAAAAATGAATTGCTGAGTTTTGGATTATATTTCAGTTTAGAAGTAATAAATTTTGCTGTTAGCAAGTTTGACTAACTAATTATTCTGATTTTTTTAAATCCTTAAAACCGTCTTAAGAGATACCCTGAATCGAGTTCAGGGTGAGAACTGTATTTCCTCTTCAAATTAGCAATTGTTAATTCTTCGTTGTTAATTTTTAATTGCTTTATTCTCCTACCATCACGAAGGCACCCCAATAGTATGGTTCGGGATACTTCTTTTTCAAT
>JBAYGQ010000403.1:0-3411 GCA_041666585.1 Bacteroidota bacterium | reverse complement strand
CGGAAAAGTTAACGGAATCTTTAGTAATGACAGGAGTTTCGAAATTCGTAAAATAATAGCCCATGTCCTGAAGATAATTATGGATTGAACGAATATCTTCAACAATTTTAGATTCTTTATACATATCTTTTTCTTTGACTTTAATCATCGGATTAATATTTTCGGAAATTTCCTGCGGTAAAGAATCAAGTCCGGTCATAACGAGAGATTTTATAGAATAATGTTTGTTTTCCGTGATATAGAAAGTAAGTACATTTTTTTTCCTTGCAGAATCCGGTACAAAGGTATATGTAACCTGTGCATCGTGGTAGCCGTTCTGGTTATAGAAGTCAATTAAATTTAAAACATCAGAGTCAACTGTTGCCTGATTATAAAACTGGACTTCGAGAATCATAGTTTTGAGTGCTTTTTTCAGAGAACGGATTAAAGATTTTGGAGAAACACGTCTTGTTTTTGAATTTTTATTGAACTGGTCATAATAATATTGGATGACTATATGGTACCAGTTCCTGTTTGAAGGACGTGAGGCAATCACACTTTTCAGGTCATTTTCGGACAATGCCGAGAAACCTTTTATATTTATTTCATTAATTTCAATCTGATATTTATCTGATTTTGAGGGGAAATATCCTTTGCCTGTCTGTGCAACTAAAGCCTGATTCCCGAAACATAGTTCAACGAGGATTGTAAGAAAAATGCAAAGTAAAAAAACAATATTTTTTGTAAATAGCATAGCATCTCGTATTCTTTTTAAAAAGAAAATGAACAGGAAACCGCAGACTAAGCTTGTGTAAGAAAGCAACAAATTTAGAAGTACTGCTCTTCTTCGTCGTCATTATAAAAGTACTCCTCGTTCATCATGTCCTCGTATTCAGGCCAAAGGTCTTCCATAGATTCATATAATTCATCCGTATCATCAAGTTCACCGAGATTATCTATAACCTGTTGAGGGCAAGCACTTCTGTTGGCGTAGTCTATTAATTCATCCTTCGTCGAAGGCCATGGTGCGTCTTCCAGATATTGGGCAAGTTCCGGGGTCCAGAACATAATTATACTCTCCTTTATGTTTTAAATCTTTTTCGTTTTTTTAAAAGAAATATCAGTTAACAATAAAATTTTTTCGCAAAAATATTCACACTAAGCCAAGTTTCCAAGAAAAATTTATTTTTTCTTGTTTTATTTTACAAATTTCCTATATTTTAGTACAGTTAGCTATGTTATTTTTATTCAATTATTTTTCCGGTTTTCCTATGAATCCTGAAAATACTTATTTTCAGCAAGAACACTTATTCTGATAATTTGTTACAAAGTCAACCGTAAAATTCATTTCTATTCAAAAAGTCCAATACGAATTTGTCGTGATAATAATTTAATTTTGTTATCTGAAAAGAAATTTTCTTAATTTTACTTTAATTATTTGACATGAAACTTACTTGAAGTTAAAACGTATAGTAAAATAAAATCTTTAAATTCTAAGGAGTAGAACAATGCCTGATTCTCAGCCCAACCAGCCGATGCAACCGAATTTTCCGCCGCCTTATCCGCCCTATTATCGTAAAAAAACACGATGGTGGATACCTGTGGCTATTATCGGTGGAATTATTTTAGTTTTTATTATTATGATTAGCCTGTTTATAGGTTCAATCAGTTCATCTTTCTCGAAAGAATCTTATGAAGTTCAGAAGAATTCTGTTTTGTATCTTGATTTAGGCAAAACACTGGTAGAATACGAACCTGATAATCCGCTTAATATCTTGGGAGCATCATCGAAGGCTACATTCTTTGATGTTATAACCGCAATTAAGCGTGCAAAAACCGACGATAGGATTCAGGGTATATATTACAAGTCTTCTCTTGTTGCTATTGGATTTGCCAAGGCAAAAGAAATTCAGGATGCATTAGTTGATTTTAAAAAATCCGGAAAATTTCTTTATGCCTATATCGAAACAGGCAGAGAGATTGATTATTATCTGGCTTTACCCGCCGATAAAATCTTCATGCCGAGCGAAGCAATGATGGAACTGAACGGATTCGGTGCTTCATCCGTTTTCTTAAAAGGCTTTTTCGAAAAAATCGGAATTGACTTTTACGTTCTCGGATTCGAAGATTTCAAATCAGCAGGTGAATCTTTGAGCAGAAAGAATTTCAGCGATTCATCGCGAAAACAAATCCGCGTTCTATTAGAACAACGATATGATATGCTAATCAATGCAATCGCAAAGTTCAGAAAATTAGCTCCCGAAAAAGTGAATAAAGACATTAACGAAGGTATGTACAGTGCAGACGTTTTTCTTGCAAGAGGATATGTTGATACTATTATTACCGAAAGCGACCTGAAAGATAAAATTAAAAAAGAAATTTTTGGTACCGGTAAAAAAGCTGAAGAGAAAAAACTGCACTTTGCAAGTATCGGTAATTATTTATCTGCACCTTATAAGAAAAAGGAAATCACAGCCGATAAAAATAAGCAAATTGCTATTATTTTCGGAGTTGGTGCTATTATTGACCAGGAAGGAAACAGTCCATTCGGAGGTGAATCAAATATTACACCCAAAAAGTTCATAAAATATCTCAAAGAAGCACGCGAAGATGACGACGTAAAAGTTATAATTATCCGTATTGACAGTCCGGGCGGCTCTGTAATTGCTTCCGATGCTATTTACGAAGAAATCCTGAAAACCAAAAAAGTAAAGCCTGTCTATGCTTCAATGAGCGATGTTGCCGCTTCCGGCGGATATTATATACCCATAGCTTGCGATACAATTATTGCACATCCTGCTACTATTACCGGTTCAATAGGCGTTATCCTTGCCATACCGAATATAAACGGTCTGTTGGGTAAGCTGGGCATTACTGCCGATACCGTCAGCATCGGGAAGAATTCTCAATTTTTGAACGGTATGTATCCTTATACAGATAATGACAAAGCAAAACTTTACTCAATTGCAAAACCTATTTATGATAGATTTCTCAATAAAGTAGCAAAGAACAGACATAAAACTTATGATCAGGTAAGGGCAATTGCCAAAGGACGCGTCTGGAGCGGTGCTGATGCTTACAAGCTTGGACTCGTGGACGTTCTCGGCGGAATGGAAACTGCACTATCTATTGCAAAGAAAAGAATCGGCGTTCCGGATTCGATGAAAGTTTTTGTTCAGATTTATCCTGAAAAGGAAGACCCTATGGTTGTTTTACTGAAAGCATTCGGTTTGGAAAAGGACGATGAAGAAAGTATGGGTGAAAGTCTGAAACTTACAACTACAATTGCAAAAATATTCGGTTTCGACAAGCAGGATTTTATGACTGCATACAATACCTTACCTGCAAATTGGCGGGGACATCTGAATTATTATCTTAATCTGCTCTATATGTCGAACAACGGCGAAAAAGCTTTAATGGCTATGCCATATT
>JBAYGQ010000402.1:0-3412 GCA_041666585.1 Bacteroidota bacterium | reverse complement strand
GACCTATGGTTGCAGTCGAAGCTATTGTCGGATTAAATGCATCCTTCATCGCTTCCGAAAAGAAGCTTAATAATGCCTCATTCTTTGTTGCACCGCTCATCAGGTAGAATCTGTATCTGTCCTCATCACGCGATAGCGACTGATAAAAAGATCGTAAACCGACAATCGAAGTTGTTATACTGTTGCCGATAACCATCCCCGTTATCGGTATCAGATAGCGTGCAGAAAAGAATTTCGTATCTCCGATTATTATTAAAATGAACACTGCAAAATTAATTATTACATTAGCTAACACTCCGAGCAGAACCGGAAGAAAAAAGATTTTCTGTTTCAGTTCACTCCGTTTAATAATTGTGAAACATCCTGCAAGTATCATAATTGTTACCCACAGAATATTTATGAGAATTGAATCATGTTTAAAAATGAATCCCAGATAAACACCCACTAACGATAGCTGTAATCCCATTCGCAGAAAAGCGATTACCATAGCTTTTACCAGACCCGTTTTATAATAATACAGTATCCATAACGGTATCAGCAGTATCAGCGAGCCGAGTAGAAGATTAAGCCATGTAATATCGCTTGCACCCATTTTTATAATGCTTTTTGTAAAACTTGTACTAATTTAACAATCATTTTTTAAATTGCAATTTATAAAAACGAAATTACAAAATCAGAACAAATGCGGAAAATATAATGTTAAATAATTATGCACATTTTAATATTCAGGATTTTATTTTTCTTTTCGGAGAAAATGCACTTTTCAATTTTCCTCCTGAATTGCAATGTACCGGTATCTCTACCGATACGCGTACTATCGAACAGGGAAATCTTTTCCTTGCTCTTATCGGCGAAAACTCCGACGGTCACGACAGAGTGCAGGAAGCTTTCTCCAAAGGTGCATCTGCCGCCTGTATTGAAAATAATTGGTATGATAAAAATATAAACCAAGTTCAAAACCAGCCTCTTATTATTGTAGGCTCTACTTTGAAAGCTTTAGCTATTCTTGCCAATTATCATCGCAAACGATTTATTTATCCCGTTGTTGCAATCGGAGGCTCTAACGGAAAAACCACAACGAAAAATATGACAGCACACGTTTTATCTTCAAAATACAACGTTCTCAAAACAAGTGAAAATTATAATAATCAGATTGGTGTGCCACTAACCCTGCTCCAAATGTCCGATGAACACGATATTGTCGTTATCGAAATGGGTACAAACGAACCCGGCGAGATTGCGATTCTGTCTGAAATAATCGAACCTACTCACGGTCTGATTACAAACATCGGCAAAGAACATCTCGAAAAATTAATTGACCTTGACGGTGTAGAGATGGAAGAAACATTCTTATTTGGATTTCTCAAACGCAAGGCGGGTGTTGCTTTTGTAAATCTTGACGATGACAGATTGAAAAAATATCCTCTCGTTCTCGATAAAAAATTCACATTCGGACAAAGTCCCGATGCTGATTTGCATGCTGAAATTAAAACTGATGACAATTTGCATCCGATTATTACTTTTACATACAGAGATAATTCACTCAATGTAAATCTCAAAACGCAAGGCTTCACAACAGCTCTGAATGCTATTGCCGCAACTACCGTTGCTCTGAATATGGAGCTAAGCGATGTTGAAATAAAAAGCTCTCTCGAATCATTCCTTCCTGACGACACCCACTCTTACGGCAGAATGGTAATCGAAAAGCTGAACGGAATCACCCTGATAAACGACTGCTACAACGCAAATCCCGATTCAATGATTGCCGCACTAAATACAATAAAATCCCTGAATTGTATTGGAAAAAAAATCGCTGTACTCGGCGATATGCGTGAACTCGGCTCTGCTTCGTTCGAAGAACATTGTGCAATAATTAAACTTGCATCTGAATCAGCTGACAAAGTTTTTATTCATGGGAACGAAATGAAAAAAGCTTTGGCAAGCCTTTCCGGTCTTTCAAACATTTTTCATTTTGAAGAGAAGAGTGCTCTCATCGAAAAGCTGATTGAGGTTTTGCAAGCAAACGACTGTCTGCTTGTCAAAGGTTCCAGAGGAATGAAAATGGAAGAGATAATCACAGCTTTAAAGCTAAATTTCGTATAACTATACTATGACTATCTCTTTCACGTCATAACTGAAAATTTCGGAACATAGATGAATGATTACAGAAAATATCTACAGCCTAAAGTAATAGCACAGCTTGCGAACATCGAGCTGAAGGCACGCCTTGTTGTGGAAGGCTTTATCACAGGTCTGCACAAATCTCCCTATCACGGCTTCAGTGTTGAGTTTGCAGAGCATCGACAGTATCGTTCCGGAGATGAAATCCGTCATATTGACTGGAAAGTTTTCGGCAGAACTGAAAAATATTTCGTAAAACAGTTCGAAGAAGAAACCAATCTTCGCAGTGTAATAGCTCTTGATGCAAGCGGTTCTATGAACTTCGCATCAAAGGATAACATCACAAAGTATGAGTATGCCTGCTATCTTGCCGGGGCTTTAGCTTATCTTCTGATTAAACAGAGAGATTCAGTCGGGCTGGCGCTTTACGATACCAAGATTAACACTTATCTGCCACCGCGTTCAAAGCAATCATATATTCACGAGATACTGAGAAACATTGAAGCGACGAAACCGTCGAACGAGACACATACTTCCAAATCACTTGATTTACTTGCCGAGAAAATCTCACGACGCGGGCTTGTTGTAATCATCAGCGATTTTTTTGATGACTCCGAATCTGTTATAAATGCTCTCAAACATTTCCGGCACAAGAAGCACGAAGTTATCGCATTTCAAATCCTTGATCCGCGTGAAATTGATTTTAAGTTCGGCAGTGCCGCTACCTTTAAAGACTTGGAAACAGGCGAGGAAATGGTTACTCAGCCTTATCAGATTCAGAAAACTTATGCTTCCACAATGAGTGACTTTATCTCTTTGATTAAACGTGAGTGCTACAAACAAAACATAGATTATCATCTGATTGATACATCCCAGCCTTTCGACAAGGCTCTCCGTGAGTTTCTTGCAAAACGCAAACGGCTTTAAACTTGTCATTCAGAACGCAGTGAAGAATCCAACCTTTAAGCTCTTGGAAAAGTGAAAAACGAATAGTGAAAAATGAAAAATAAAAGTAGAATATACGCCCTCGTCTGTTCATAATTCACATTTATAAAAGCATGCTCAGAGGGGTGACCGAGCTACCAAGAGCGGTACTGATGTTTTTTTTGTAAATTTCTTTTATTAAAGAACTTCGTAAAACAGGTTGCACCGCATTGCACCGATTTTTGTGTTTTTTTTTGCAGTATCGTTGGAATTCGAAGCGGTACTGATACAATTTTTATAATAGTTTTATATCAAAGAGCTTACTGAAAATGGTTGCACCGCATTGCACCGATTTTTGCGTTTTTTT
>JBAYGQ010000401.1:0-3425 GCA_041666585.1 Bacteroidota bacterium | reverse complement strand
CTGTTTTAATTTCTCTTTTGGTTTGCCTTATTCCTACTACAATCGGAGGTTTGCTCTCTGCAATAGGAATCAGCGGAATAGACAGACTAACCAAAAGAAATGTGATTGCAAAAAGCGGTAAAGCCGTTGAAGCCGCAGGAGATGTTGATGTTCTGCTTCTTGATAAAACCGGTACTATCACTCTCGGAAACAGAATGGCAACTGAATTTGTTCCGGCAAAAGGTATTGACGAAAAGCATCTTGCCGAAGTTGCTCAGTTGTCTTCGCTATCTGATGAAACGCCGGAAGGTCGCTCTATTGTTATTCTTGCAAAAGAAAAGTTCGGAATAAGAGGCAGAAATTTTGCTGAGAACTCAATAAAGTTTGTCCCTTTTTCTGCTCAAACAAAAATGAGTGGAGTTGATATACTGGAAAACGGGAAATTGAATGAAATCCGGAAAGGAGCGGCAGATTCAATAAAGAAGTATATTAACGAAAAAGGAGGAACTTATTCTAATGAAATTAATGCAATTGTAGAAAATATTGCAAAAGAAGGTTCTACACCACTTGTAGTTACCGAAAATTCAAATATTCTGGGTGTAATCAGACTCAAAGATATTGTAAAAGGCGGGATTAAGGAGCGTTTTGAGCAATTGCGAAAAATGGGAATTAAAACTGTAATGATTACCGGAGACAATCCGCTTACGGCAGTGGCGATAGCCGCCGAAGCGGGCGTTGATGACTTCATCGCCGAAGCTACTCCGGAGGATAAACTTAAAAGAATTCGTGAAGAACAAGCCAACGGAAAACTTGTGGCTATGATTGGCGACGGGACAAATGATGCTCCCGCTCTTGCTCAGGCAGACGTAGGAGTAGCAATGAATACAGGAACGCAAGCCGCAAGGGAAGCGGGAAATATGGTTGATTTGGACAGCAACCCGACTAAATTAATTGAAGTTGTCGAAATAGGAAAACAACTTTTAATGACTCGCGGTTCGCTCACTACATTTAGTATTGCAAACGACGTTGCAAAATACTTCGCCATACTTCCTGCCATATTTGGTGCGTTGTATGCTGTAAACGGCACAGGAGCCCTCTCAAAACTTAATATTATGGGATTGGCAAGCCCTGAGAGTGCAATATTAAGCTCTGTAATTTTCAATGCTTTGATTATAGTCGCGCTTATTCCGCTTGCCCTGAAAGGTGTTAAATACCAAGCCAAAAGCGCTTCTTCTGTATTGAGAAGAAATATTTTTATCTATGGGTTTGGCGGATTAGTAATGCCGTTTATCGGAATAAAGATGATTGATATTGTGATTAATTTTTTGAGATTAATTTAAAAGGAAAAATAAATATGAAAAATGTATTTTCAATATGCTTGCTTATTATGATTTTAATCACTGTATGTAATGCTCAACAAAATACTAATACAAAAACTGATGAGTCGCTAACAGTTTCAAGATTTTCAAATGATACTACAAAAGTTGAAAATAAAGCATCTGAACCATTCGCATGGGGCGACTTTACCTGGCTGAATGGTAACGACCGCCGACATACTGCATTATTGGATAGTAAATATTTTACAGGACAATTTTTACTTGATATGAACTTTACTGCATCCAATAACCACCCGATTGACCATACGGTTGTTGGTTCTACAGCCCTTGCACGTGATAATGAGTTTGAAGTTTCATGTGCTGCAATTGGAGGTGATTTTCATTATGATAATGTTCGTGGAAGAATCTTGCTTCAACTTGGCACACGGGCAACAATAGTTCCGAGAAATGATTTAAGCGTTCTACATGGACAATATGACCTTGCAAATGCTTATAGATATATTAGTGAAGCAAATGCAGGATACCATTTTGACGTGTGGCACGGTATTAATGTAGATGCCGGTCTTTTCATGTCTTATGTCGGACTTTTCTCATACTATAATGCAGAAAACTGGGCATATCAACCATCATTTACATCCGACAATACACCTTGGTTTTTTAATGGAATTCGTGTTCAAATTTTTCCAACAGACCGTTTGAAAGTTGAATTGTGGCTTGTCAATGGCTGGCAGTCTTATTCCAAATTTAATAACGGACCCGGTGTGGGATGTCAGATTTTATACAGACCTGAGGAATGGCTGTCAATGTTATCAAATGATTATTATGGAACTGATACCCAAGACCATCCGGGGCGTATCCGTGTTCATTCTGATAATAGCATTGAAGCACGTTATATGAACAATCCTTCCGGTTTTATTACAAGAGGAGCATTTTCTTTAACAGGTGATATTGGTTTTGAAAAAGGTGATGGGGTATCCGGATTATCTGGAGGTTCCGAAGGACCAAAACAATTTTTTGAAAGTTGGATGATTTACAATCGTCTCTGGTTTGCAAAAGACCATATCGGATGGACAATAGGTGGCGGATATATGAACAATCCAGGTCGTTATTTAGTTCTTTATCCCACTGGAGATGCAAATCCAATTCCTGATAGAAATACGGGACAAACAGGAACACATCCTTTTTCTGCAAATCCCGGAGACCAGTTCCATGGCTGGGATTGTTCCACTACATTAGATTGGATGCCCAATGATTTTCTGACAGTGCGTGCGGAATTAGTACACCGAGAATCTGACGTCCCTTATTTTGCCGGTCCCGGTGGAGTTACATCCCCGGACGGATACAACACAACACCTATACCAGCCGGGTGGACTCCCGACCTTGTAAAATCGGAGACACGATTTATTTTTGCAATTTTATGTCGTTTTTAAATTTTGTAAGGCGAAAAAAATGAAAAATTTTAAAATAGCTCTTAAGATGTTGTTCCTAATGACTATTATTACAGGTTTGCTGTATCCTTTGGCAATTACCGGTTTTGCTCAACTTTTCTATCCGAATAAATCAAGCGGCTCAATGATTTATGAAAAGAATAAAATTCTCGGTTCAGAATTAATAGGTCAAGGATTTACCAAACCTGAATTTTTCTGGGGTCGTCCATCAGCAATTGCCAATAATCCGATGCCTTCAGGTGGCAGTAATTTAAGTCCGGTTGGAAAGGTTTTTAAAGAACAATTTAAGGCAAGAGTTGATGCCATCAGGAAATATCATGGTAATACTGGAGTAAATCAGATACCCAAAGATTTGCTTTTTGCCTCTGCAAGCGGAGTTGACCCGCATATCTCACCGGATGCCGCATTGTTTCAGGTAGTTAGAATTGTTGAAGCAAGACATCTTAATTCTGTACAGAAGGAACAATTAATTAAAATTATACAAAACTCAATTGAAAATCCTGATTTATTTATTTTGGGAGAACCAAGAGTCAAGGTTTTGAAATTGAATATAAAATTAAAAGGATTGTAAAATGAACACAGCGGATGAAATTCTTGAAAAAATCAACAAAAAAGAGTTGAAAAAATCCAGAGGGAAACTCAAAATTTTCTTCGGAATGTG
>JBAYGQ010000400.1:0-3455 GCA_041666585.1 Bacteroidota bacterium | reverse complement strand
CTGGTAATCATCATTAGCTGAAACAGAAATTTGAGCACCATTCATAGTTGCGCCCATACTTTTTCCTGCAACAAATAATTCATCCAGAATCGGATGATAGACAACACCGCATAAAATTTCTTTTCCGAGTACTGCGGCAATGCTTACGCTGAAAATCGGCAGTGAATGAGCAAAATTAACTGTACCGTCTAAGGGGTCAATAACCCACATAACCTCAGATTCGGAGTAAACACCGGTATTCCCGCTCTCTTCTGCAAGAAAAGAATGATGAGGAAATTTTTTATTAATATGAGCAATAATAATTTCTTCAGAACGTTTATCATATTCGGTAACCAAATTATTTTTTCCTTCTTTATTGGAAATTTCGAATGAAGTACCAAAGCCTTCTCTTAATAATTTTCCGGAGCTCAGAGCGGCTTCTACAGCATAATTCATCAGTTCTTCAATTTTTTCCATAATATTTTTAACTTCATGATAAAACCAATACTTTTTTAAATTCAATACAAAATTAACAAAAGTCTAAACAAATGACAGGATATTTCGGTATCGAAGCAAAGATATTTAAGAAAGTAGTCAGATTTTATTAATTTTGTACTTTATAATAACTTATTCTTACGGTAACAATGAGACGGATATTATTTTCATTAAGTTTTGTTGCACTTCTATTTATTATTTTTTCTACACAGGCTTTCAGTCAAAAGAAGTCAACTATAGATAATTATTTTATTTCAGGCTCCAAGCAAAATATGTATGATACTCTTGCTTTGAAACAAGCACAGGATCTTGCCAAAGAGACTACAGGAATTTTCGAAAAAGAGATAGAACCTGAATCTTATATTTTAGGACCAAATGATGAATTTTTAATTTCAATTTCAGGAGTTAAAACTCAAATATTTCAATGTATCGTTTCTCCTGAAGGAAAATTATTGATACCTGAAGTCGGTATTGTTGAATTGAAGGGAAAGAATTTAGCTGAGGCTTACGATATTATTAAGCAAAAAATCAGCAGAGTTTATAAATCATTGGAAGTTTCTATTTTACTAAATAAAATACGCGAGTTCAAAGTTTCAATAAGCGGTAGCGTTATAAAATCTAATGTTGTAACAGCAACCGCTGTTGATAGGGTATCAGAAATAATTGAAAGATGCGGAGGACTGAAAAATGATGCCTCTTTAAGAAAAATACAAATAATTCGCAACGAAGGCAAAGAAGTATTGTCCGTAGATTTATTAAGATTCTATATACTGGGACAAAAAGAATCCAATCCGACTGTATTAGGTGGAGACCACATATTTGTTCCAAAAGTTAACAATGAAGAATTTATTGAAATATCCGGTGATGTCCCTTCATTCC
The DNA here is from genome assembly GCA_041666585.1 of Bacteroidota bacterium. Lineage (GTDB taxonomy): Bacteria > Bacteroidota > Ignavibacteria > Kapaibacteriales > UBA2268 > JBAYGQ01. The sequence goes on along the minus strand of JBAYGQ010000400.1, from coordinate 2,102 downwards.
GCAAATTTGAATATGTAAAAGGAGATTCGCTTTTAACATTAATTAAGTTTGCAGGCGGTTTAAAATCTTCTTCCTTTTTAGACTCTGTAGAATTAGCCAGATTTCAAGACAACTACTCAACAACAAAAAGGACATTTCTTAATTTAACCAACTGGGTAGATAATTTAAATAGTACATCTTTATCTGGAAATATACCTCTTGAACCCGGTGATAGAGTATATATAAGACAATTACCTGATTGGTCAAATTCAAGGAAGGTCGTGATTGCAGGAGAAGTAAAATATCCGGGGGTATATGCTATCAATAAAGATGATTCCAAGATTTCCGATATTTTGACCAGAGCCGGCGGTTTTACAGACGAAGCTTCAGTTGAGGCTACTGTTTTGGTAAGACAAAAAGAAATGGAAAAAGTTGACAGAGAAATGGAAAGATTAAGTAGAACACCATATTCTGAAATGTCTAAAAACGAAAGAAGGTATTTCCAGTCCAGAATTGCTGAGCAAAAAGGTTTAATGGCGGTAGATTTCAAACGAATTATGCAAAATCCTTCTGCTGATGATAATATTATGCTTTTTGATGAGGATTCTTTGTTTGTACCTCATGAAAAAAATTATGTTAATGTTCAGGGGCGTGTGAATAATCCCGGTATGATTATTCATAATCCGGCTTTAACATATCTGGATTACATAAATCTTGCAGGCGGTTTCGGATTCAGGGCAGACCAGAACGAAACCCTCATAGTAAAATCAAAAGGAGAACAATTTTTAGCAAAAGATATGAATTATAAGATTGAAACAGGTGATAATATTTTGGTACCGCCTGAAAGCGAAGTTACCTTCTTCGAAGTATTCACTACTACTTTAACCATTGTAGCTCAAATTGTAACTATATTGGGTGTAGTGCTAGCTTTGCGTAAAATGTAATTTTATTCATAAAAAATAAATTTAAAAATGATTAAATCTAATTCCAACAATGAGTTTACTGCAGGTTCTGTTATTAAGTTATGTATTCTTAATAAAAAGTTTCTTGTTTTATTTATCGGAACCGCTTTAATTCTTACTCTAATTATTTCATTTATTATACCTCATGAATACGAAGCTCAAATTTCCATATTGCCTCCTGATGAAAGTGATAAAGGAAGCGGAATGTCGAGTATTTTACAAAACTTTTCCAGTGCAATTTCAATCGGTCAGGTCGGTCAAAATACAAAAGTTTATTTAATGAGCGAGATATTAAAAAGCCGGGAGTTGGCAAAATATATAACAGAAAAATGTGAACTTGAAAAGTATCCGCAATTCAAAGGGCTGAAAAAAGATAAAATATATATTTCAGTAAGAGAAAATATTGAACTCCAGATTAACAGATCAGGATTAATTATTCTGACTACATCAATAAATACCAATTATTTTCCAGACTCAAAAGATAAGGAAAATACCGCAATCCTGATTGCATCTATTGCTAATGCGGCAGCGGAAGGATTAGATGTAATCAACCGCAAAAAAAATGTTTCAAAAGCAAAAACAAAAAAAATATTTATTGAAAAAGTACTGGCAGACAATAAAATAAAACTTGATTCAATAGACAATGCACTCAAATCATTTCAAGAAAAGAATAAGGTATTAGCAATTGACGATCAGACAAAAGCTATCATTGAAAATGCTGTAAATATAGGGTCTGAACTTTCTAAGGCAGAAATTGAACTTAGTCTTGCGATGCAGGATTTCGAACCTAATACTCCGAAGGTGAAAACTTTTAAAAACCGAGTATCGGAATTAAAAAATCAATATAATAAAATTCAGACAGGTGGAATGGTAAAATCCGATAAATTTTCAATCCCTCTTTCTCAGGTTCCTGAACTTGCAAAACAATACACAAATTTAATGCGGGACCAGAAAATTTTAGTTCAGGTAATCATGTACCTTGAAACTCAGAAATATCAAGAAGCAATTCAGGAAGAAAGTGATGTTTCAACTATTGAAGTTCTTGACAAGGCTTACGTGAATTATGATCAGGTTGCACCCAGTAGAAAGTTGATGCTATTAATCGGCTTTTTATTGTCAACCATTATTGGAATTGGAATTATCGTCGGTAAATCTTTTTAT
>JBAYGQ010000399.1:0-3461 GCA_041666585.1 Bacteroidota bacterium | reverse complement strand
GAAACGAACAGCTTGTATCGTATATGGCATACTGAAAAGTGGAGAAAATTATCGGGGATAGTATTGATTATTTATCTGAAAGATATCCTAGAGGAAAGTAGGTGTTGACATAGCGTGTCTATTACTCCACCTTTAATTTACAACATTATTCCTATTTCTTAAAATGCAAATGATAAACCTTATAACATCGCATCTCTATAGTGATCGAATATATTTAGTTAATTATGATTTGAATTCGTTTATCTGTTTCAAGGCTTTTTTCACGAATCGTCCAAATTTACGATCCTTTTCCTTTTTTTCAAGTTCATTCATATTGTAAAACTCGGCTTCCTTTTTTAGCTTAATATAGTTTTGATATTTATTTTCATCTAATTTTTTATCTTTGATTGCTCTTAAAATTGCACAACCAGGCTCGATTGTATGAGTACAGTCGGAGAATTTACACTCTTTAGATAGATAAGATATTTCATTAAACACATTAACGATACCAACACTTGCATCTGCTATTCCAACTTCTCTTGTTCCAGGGTTATCAATCACAATCCCTCCGTTTTCCAAAAAATACATTTCTCTTGCTGTTGTTGTATGTTTACCCCTACCAGATGAGTTACTAATCTCTTTTGTTTTAATCTCATTTTTTCTAAGTAATTTGTTTATTAATGACGATTTTCCAACTCCAGATGAGCCAAGGAAACAATATGTTTTCCCCTTTTCTATATAATTCACCAATTCTTTTAGTCCATGTTCCGTAATTGTACTGGTCGGAATAATATCAACATTATTGAATCTATTTTTTATTTGATCAATTCTTAATTTCAATTCAGTTTCTGATATCAAGTCTATCTTGTTTAGCATGATGACTGGTTTAATTTTTCCTTCATCTGCTAATACAAAATATCTTTCAAAACGATTGAGATTATAATCCCTATCTACTGATTCAATAACAAAAGCGGTATCAATATTAGTCGCTATGACCTGTATGTCCTGCTTATTGCTGTATTTCTTCTTAAGTATCGTTTTTCTGGGCATAATTTTTCGAATAATTGCTCTTTTATTATCAAGTTCAGTAATGACTACCCAGTCTCCAACAGCAGGATAATCCTCTCTTTTTACTGCATCAAACATTTGTTTCCCTGTTATTTTTGCCAAAAATTCTCCATTTGCATTTTTTACCCTGTATGCTTCTTTATATTCTGCAATAACTCGAGCTATCGAATACCCTGTTAATTCTAAAGTTTCCCTTTTTGAATCAAAAAATTCACTATAACCTAAATCCTCAATTTTAACTTTCCGGACACAATTAAACATATAATGTATTTTATTCAATTATTAATAGAAACACCAATGTTTTTGTAAACTATAAGAGAGTTATTGAGGGTATAGGAGCATCATTTACAGTGTTAGAACCTAAAATGTAGTCTGAGGCTATAGAACAACCTATATAATTGTATTTCTCTAGAAAATGCGGAGAACCATTTACAGTGTTATAACCTACTTTTCAACTTTAACTTCATTACAACCTTCGTATTCACCTGTAATATAACTACAAGGAAAAACTAGTAAATTCTCTTAAATACAAGGTAAAATGGCAGGTTTTAGTGCTCTAGTATACTAGAATATACTAGTAGTTGACTATGCTAGTATAACGTTATATACTAGTAATATGACTACCGAAAAGAAAGACCTTATTCTGAAATATCTCCAAGAACAAATAGCTCAAGCAGACTTCAGGGCTAAAGCCTATGTATATGATGAACAGAACAACAAGAATCCTAAGCGTAATTGTTATGTGAAGCTAAATAAATATTACAATGATTTCCTTGCGGGTAATACGGAAATTCGCTGGTTGGCTATATCCGGATTCCGGGGTGTAGGGAAAACAACTCTTCTTTCTCAACTATTTTATGAGACTGTTCAACCTGGGGTAAATAAACTTTTCCTATCAGTAGACCAAATAACCCAAATTCTAGGCGTCACACTTTCTGATGTATTGTCAGTTTATGAAGAAATATTAGGGATGGTCTTTGAGAGACTGGATAAACCGGTGGTACTTTTCCTTGATGAGGTGCAGTATGACAGTAAATGGGCAATTACCCTAAAAACAATATTTGATCGGTCAAAAAAAGTCTTCATTTTCGCTACAGGTTCATCTGCTGTTACGCTTCAAACTAATCCTGATGTAGCAAGACGTGTGATTTTTGAAAAACTATATCCGATGAGTTTTACCGAATATATCAAAGTCAAAGATAATAAGTTTGAAATAAAAGGATTATCCGGTAAATTAAGAAAGGCTGTCTTTGAATCAAATACAGCTCTTGAAGTATTTACCCAAACAAAAATACTGGAGAAAGAAGTACGGCAGTATTGGATGGGTATTGAGAGATTGGAAGTAAACAGGTATATGAAATATGGAACGTTACCGTTTGCCGTAAAGTTGAAAAATGAAGGATTGGTTTATGACCAAATAAAAAAGATATTAGACCGAGTGGTAAGTATGGATATAGCTCAGCTTGGGCAATTTAAAAATGAAATTATCTCAAAGATTCCTGAGATTTTATATACGGTTGCCGCCACTGATATATTAAGTGTTACTAATCTGGCTAAGGATTTATATATAGATAGATTAACTCTTACTCAGGTATTAAATGTACTGGAGAAAACAGAAACAGTACTTAGAGTATTTCCTTACGGAGCCCATGCAAGTCAAGTGAGGAAACCGTCAAAATATCTTTTTGCCTCTCCAGCTTTTAGGTCAATGTACTATAACTTTGTAGGAAATATCATTGGGCAAGACACGTATATGGGGAAGTTATTGGAGGATACGGTAGGACTTTATCTTACAAGGTGTTTAGTTAACAAAAACGCTTCACTTACCTATGACAGTACTGCAGGTGGAGCTGATTTTATTATCCGTTTGTATGAACAAAATATAATACTCGAGATAGGATACGGAGAAAAGGGGTTTGCCCAAATAAATAATACCGCCAAACGTGTAAAATCTAAATACGGATTAGTTGTATCAAACTCACCTTTATTAATAAACGAAAGTAAAACAGCAGTTAATATTCCACTCTCTTGTTTTCTATTGATGTAAGTATTGATTTTATCAGATTTCTTGTACTGTCCAGAAATTAAAAGATCCAATTCTTATCATTATTTATATATCCGATACACCATTTATATGAATCCATATTAAACTCGTGAGTATCAGCATAATAAAAACCATAATATATTCCGTATATTTTTATAAATTTTTCGACATCATCTCCATATTTTGATTTAGCAATATTTAAAAGATATTCTATATATTCAGGTCTGATATTTTTATCAAGATTTAAATATGCCAAACTCGCCACATCAATTCTTTTATCTCCAACTGATGCATGTACGCTAAAATCAAGAACAGCGGATATTTCTAGATTTTTATTTACTAACACATTATTTAAATAATAATCGCAGTG
>JBAYGQ010000398.1:0-3474 GCA_041666585.1 Bacteroidota bacterium | reverse complement strand
TTATAGATTTAATAAAAAATAGGATGAAATCCGGTAATACATTATTTTGTTGTGGTCTTGACCCTGACATAAACAAATTGCCTATAGAGATAACTGAAAAGAATTGGTCGGATGAAAAGAAGGTGTTATCTTTTATGAAAACAGTGGTCGATATAACTGTTGATCATGTTTGTGCATTTAAGGCACAAAAGGCATTTTTTGATTTATTGCCTTGTGGACATAATATATTAAAAGAACTAATTGCTTACATTCATGGTAAGTATAATGAAATTCCGGTCATTGTGGATTGTAAAATTGGTGATATCGGAAATACCATGGAAGCATACAATAAAAACTTGTTTAATTTTCTTGACGCAGATGGTGTAGTCATAAATCCTTATATGGGAGATGATGTGTTTCAGTCTTTAAAAGATTATCCGGAAAAAGCAATTGTTGTATTGGTTAAGACAAGCAATCTTGGAGGTGGAATAGTACAGAATGCTTTGACAGTAGATTGGAGGCCGGTTTGGCAATATATTTTGAAATTAGTTGTAGATAGATGGAACGAATTTCATAACTTAATACCTGTTCTTTCGTCAACTGAGGATATTGAAACGTACAATATTCGTTCGCAAATCCCAGATGAAATGTTGGTTTTACTTGCAGGAGCTGGAGCACAAGGTGGTAATCTTTCGTGTTTATCGAAATTTTTAAATAAGGAAAAAGGAGGAGTTATTGTTAATTCGTCGAGACAGGTATTATACCCTGTTGTTGGAGTTAACGAGACGTGGCAGTCAGCAATAAAAAGAGAGGCGATTAAGTTTAAAGAAATGCTAAATAATGAAAGGGGAAAATATGAATAGATTACTATTACTTCTTGGTCCTTCAGGAGTTGGGAAAAGTACAATAATCAACGAACTTTGTAATTTAGATAATCGATTTATCTACATATCACCATATATAACCAGAAAATTGCGTGACGGGGAAAATAATAAGATATCGATTGGTGACAAAGAGATGGAAGAAATGTCGAAAAGAGGTGAATTTTTGTGTGTAAATGAAATCTATAATACTCGCTATGGGACGCCGAAATTTCCAATCATTAAATCGTTTGAAGAAGGCAATTTCCCCGTCCTGGATTGGCCAGCAGAAAAGATTGGGATAATGGAAAAAGTTTTTTCAGGAAGGTTATATGTTGTATATATGATTCCACCATCGATTGATGAATTAAAGAAGAGATTGAGTAAAGATTCGAGAGACCCCGACGGTGTTCGTCTAAAAAGTGCAATAAAAGAATTAATAGAATTTGAATCAGGAAGGTTGGACAATGTCTATGACTTAAAAATTATTTCAAGGACTAATTGTGTGGCTGAAACTGCACAGATGATTTATAAAAATTATATTGGAAATAAATAATATAATAATAAAAATTTAATATTCAGTATGCGAAAAGAAACTATGGGAGAAAATAAATATAAATATAAGAAGGACAGATATGTTAGAGCGCGCGGTGGAAGTTCACGCTTTTTGTCTTTGTCATGTAGTAATTGTGGAGCATATTTAATGCTGTATCAAAAAGACGGATCGGGAAATTTGCTAAGGTTGTATCTTGATAGAATATTTGAGCCTGACGAGTTAGTAGATTTACAAGTTAAATTTGATCGGGCCACATTGCCAAATTTGAGATGTTTAGAATGTAATAAACTGATCGGAACGCCAATGGTGTATGAACCAGAAAAACGATTGGCTTATCGGTTACAAAAAGGGTCAGTGATTAAGAGTAAATGAACTATATGAAAGATGGGGAGGTACACATCATAAAAGGGTTAAGTGTGGTAGATTTGTTGTTTAATTGTGGCGAGCGAGCTAAAGATGTTATTGGTAGAGGCTCCGAATTTGTCAGCAGATCAACAATTTTAGATACTGTAAAATTAACCGGAAGATGAAAATAGGTACCTTTTTGATTCTTTTTAACAAGAATAGGACGAGAGTATTTTTGGTGTTTCGGTCTGATTTTCCGGTTTGGGGGTTAACTGGCGGGGGGCTAAATCGAAACGAAGATCCTGTTGACGGGGCGGTGCGGGAAACTGTCGAAGAGACGGGTTTTAAGGTAAGAAAGGTGAGAAAATTGGGTGATTATTGTAATAGTTATGGTTATAAATATGTTTTTGAGGGAAGGAAAATAAAAGGAGAATTCAAACCGGAATACTTGGGGTGTAAAGGCAAGTGGTCTTTTGTTAACAGATTGCCAAAAAACATGACGCAGATCTCAAAAAATATGGTACACGATGGATTAGAGGTAAGAGATGTCCTATTCAAAAAAACATTTCGGGAATATGACTGGCGTGATTTGGGACTGATTATTAGGAACCCTAAGGCAGCAATGAGATATGTGCTTAACAGGTTGTCGGATAGAATAAACATATGTTGAATAATAAAAACGAAATTGAGGTCAAATACAAGATTAATAAAGTCGAATTCGTTTCTATTTCAAAACTGCTGGGCGTGTTGGGATTTAGGGAAAAGGGGAGAAGTGAATTAACCGATTCGTTTTTGGAGTTAGATAAAAATGATTTGGGTTGGAATTTTGTGAGATTGAGGAAAAGCGAAAGTAAATATTTAAAAACGGTCAAAAAATGGGAAGTGGTGAATGGGGTAAAATGTCGGATTGAAGACGAAAAAGAAATTGACGAAAGCGAATATTTGGCGCTGGTGACTAAGTGTGAAATTTCTTATGAGAAGACAAGAAGTGAGTATGAGGGGAAGATTGGCGACCTGGAGGTAGGGTTATGTTTTGATATGGTTGATGAAGATGTTTTTATTGAAATATTCGGAGACAAGCTCAGGCAGGAAGGATTTGATGTAGTGGCGGCAAAAAACGGAGCATGGGGAGTGAAGGAGGCGCTAAAGGGAGAATTTGCCTGCATTTTGCTCGACATGATGATGCCGGCAATGAACGGGCATGAAGTAATTAAAGAGCTCCGGGCGGACGAAAAAACCAAAAATACTCCGGTTATAATCCTGTCTAATTCGGCTCTTGACAGTGAAGTAAAGCAGGCGATTGAACTTGGGGCAAACGAATATTATATAAAGACCCAGGTAACGCCGGGATAAGTGACGGAAAAAGTAAAAGAATTAATGAAGAAATAAAAGTTTTTTATATAGATTAAGCTCCCCTTTTCTTTTTTTGTTTTGAGAGAAGGAAGCGGGAAGAAGTATTCATTTAGAAATGCAAAGAACTCTTACTTCAGATACAGTCCCAAAAATCGGCGAGACTGTGAAAGTTTGCGGCTGGGTTCATGTTCGCCGCGACCACGGAAAAATAACTTTCATCGACCTTCGTGACCGGAGCGGTATTTTGCAATGCGTAATTACACCGGACAAAAAAGAAGCCGCTGAAAAAGGAAAAACTCTCCGCAGCGAGTTTGTAGTGGAGATAGAGGGAAAAATCAAAGAAAGACCCGAAAAACTGGTGAATCCGAATATCGCCACGGG
>JBAYGQ010000397.1:0-3475 GCA_041666585.1 Bacteroidota bacterium | reverse complement strand
CTTTTGAACAGTACCACTCTCAAAAAGTTATGCAGTACAGCTCTATAATTGACATTTCTACAGGTCTCTACAATCCTCCGGCACTTTATCAGCGATTGGAAGCGGAGCTTTTCCGCAGTCAGGAATTCGGAGTGATTTTCTCATTTGTACTGATTTCAATTGATAAATACTCATCTTTTGACCCCGCTGTTTTTCCCGAAAGGATGCAGAGTGTGCAGAATCACGTTTATGATATTATAAGGAAACATCTGAAGCCTTACGATATTTTCGGCAGGGTGGATGCAGAAACTCTCGGTTTAATTCTTGTGGGATTCAGTATAAACGAAGCTAAAATCTGGGCTGAGCGTCTGCGTTCCGAAGTTGCAATGTCTGTGATGGAGTTCGAAAAGAAGCGGTTTAATGTTACAATCAGCATCGGCATTGCTGAATGTGAGAGCATTGAAAAGGTTGACCGTCTTGTTGAGAATGCTCATAAGGTTCACGATATTTCGGCTTCGAAGACAAATTGCGTTTCCATTTACGTTTAGTTTATAAAGTAAGAACCACATCGTCATTCCTGCGTGTCAGGAATCTTCTTTGCATTGTATTGCATTGCGATTGCATTGTGTTTGCATTAGGACAGTGCAATTCATCGAAAAATCGATTTTTTTTGTATAAAGTTCGTAAGGTGTATAAAGTTAATTGGTTTAAAATTCTGAATGCTGAATTCTGAATGCTGAATTTAAGAGTGAGGTCATTCCTGCTTGTCAGGAATCTTCTTCATTTCTCTTTTCTAATTTCTTTCTTCTAAAACCGGTGCTCAGACGGGGGCGTACGAGCTACTGAAGCGGTACTGGAACTTTTTTTGTAATTAATAGTATTCAAAGAACTTGTGAAAATGGATTGCACCGCATTGCACCGATTTTTGCGTTTTTTATTTCAGTTTATAAAGTTCGTAAAGTTCATAAAGTTTGTAAAGTAAACTGTTATTTTTATGGTTTTCTTTGCGATACTTTGCGGCTAACTTTGCGTACTTTGCGGTTAGGCTTTTTTAAGATTTAAACGCAAAGGTCGCTGAGTTAAGATTGAGTTTCGCAGAGTTTGAAGAGACCACCCCTGCCCCTCCTTGTTAAGGAGGGGAAATTTTGTCTGCCAAATCAAAGAACTATGATGCGAAAATAAATGTTCTTTGTGATATGGAAAGAAAATGGTTTTAAAATGAATTTCGGGGGTCGGTGGTTAGAGGTCCGAGGTCAGGGAAGAATCAACGCAGAGCGTTGAGGATGCTCATTCGACGCAGAACGCTCGAACGAGAAAAATAACATTTTTGATGTTGATAACTTGATGATGTGAATTAAAAAAAAATATTTAAGTTGTAAAATACATAGAGAATAAAGCTGAATTTTATTTGTAAAATAAATTTAAGGCATAACAATGGAAACTGAAATCCCTTCTAAAGAGCCAAAATGGAAAATAAAAAATGTAGAAATACTTGACCAAGAGTATGATTATGAAAAATCAACAGGCGAAAAGCCAAAATATGAGGTGCTTAAAAGAGAAAAGACAGCAGTAGTAACACTTATTGATGAAAATGAAATAGAAACTGAAAAAGCAGAAAAATATGGGTATGTTGATAAAGCTCAGGTATACAATTTAATAAAAGAAGGAAAGGATATAAATATAAATAGATGCTATTTAGAAGGTTTTTCTTGGGAGGAATTGTATAAAAATTCAAACCAAACAATAGGAAATGACCTTAAAATTAAAAAGTTTGAAGGAATAGATTCCTTTTTCTATAATAATAATTTCATAAATGCATATTTTGCAGATGATGTGAATTTGATTTCAGCATTTATTTCAGAAGACACATATTTCTTTTTTGCACAATTTCAAGGAAATGCAAATTTCCATTCAGTTAAGTTCCATGGGAACGCAAACTTCAATTCTGTAAAATTTTATGGTAGAGCCTATTTTTTCTCAACCAAATTCTTCGGAAATGCATACTTTCATTTAGCCCATTTTTATTTAAGAACTAATTTTCACTCAGTCTATTTTGCGAATGAAACTAATTTCCGTGCAGCTCAATTTAAAGAAATGGTAAATTTTAATAATACAATATTTACAGGAGAAACTGATTTTGCTGAAATTAATTTTTCAGGTTATTCTTTCTTTCATTCAGCCCAATTTTTTGCGGATGCAGATTTTACTTCGACGCAGTTTAGTAAAGATGCATTGTTTATTTCAACTCAATTTTCAGGAAATGCTTACTTTTCTGCAGTCCAATTTCATAAAAGAGTAAGCTTTGAAACTCAAGAGAAGAATCATAATGTAGTATTCAAAAAAGAAGCACAATTTAAAAACACATATTTTGTTCAACCAGCATTATTCACAGGAACTATATTTGAAATTGCCGATTTCAACGGAGTTGTGTTTAAAGAATATGGTTCATTTAAAGATTGTGTCATAAAGAAAGCTGACAGAGAAACTTTTAGAATTATCAAAAATGAGTTTGTAAAAATTAATAATAAAATTGATGCGGCTATTTACCATAAAAAAGAGATGGAAGCATATTCAAAAGAATTAAGGGAAGATACAAATATATTAGAAAAAATACCTGAAAAATTTATTCAATTTTTTAATTGGATATCAAATATTTATGGTTCAAATTGGTTGTGGGGAGTTGGATTTACAATACTCGCAGGATTTTTGTTCTTCTTTTTCTATAATTGGTCTTTAACTAATTTCGGTTGCTTTTGCACAGAGAATCTGAAATATTTTCCGGTATTTTTATATGCAGGTCATAATTTTGATTTTATGAAGGATGCTTTAATAGATTTCAAACCGACCTGGTTATCGTATTCATTTGATATGTTAGGCAGAATCATAATAGGTTACGGGTATTATCAAATAATTCAGCCCTTAAAGAAATTCAAGATGTGGTAAGTTATTATTAATATATTTCATAATTTTGTAATTATTTAAATTTAAAGGGAAAACAATGTCACCATCCGATGTTCAAACTAAAATTCTTTTATATCTTTTCGAAAAACAGCCTAATCCTAATATTCAATTAACACCTAATATGATAGGTATAGAAATTGAAAATAGAGAGCTAATGAAAACATTTTTGGAACTTTATAAATACGGTTATATAAGCGGCAAAATTCAAACTTATGAAGATGGTGATAAAGAATTACAATTTATAAAAATCACTCAATCAGGAACAAATTTCTTAAATGAAAAAGATTTAATATGAACCAACTTTATTTCGGCGACTGCCTTGATGTTTTAAAGAAACTGCACGCTCAACATCCGCAGGGATTTATTGATTTGGTGTATATTGACCCTCCTTTCAACTCAAAAAGGAATTACAATATACTTTTTGAATCTATTGATATTCACGATACAAAAGCTCAGAAAGAAGCATTTTCAGATACATGGTCGAATGTTTCTTATCACGATACTTTGCACGAAATTCAGGATATAGATTTAAATT
>JBAYGQ010000396.1:0-3482 GCA_041666585.1 Bacteroidota bacterium | reverse complement strand
AATTGCAGAATCTAATAAAAATGGAGAAGTCAAAGCACTGTATCTTCGTGAAATTATGCAGTATACTCAAAGTGATACTCAAAGGAATGCAATTATAAAACAGATGGGGAATACTAATTCTTATAAAGCATTACTGTATGTCGCTCAGTTTATAAATCAGCCTGTTTTAAATGAAACTGCTGCCACAGCATCAATGAATCTGGTACTTAACAATAGTTCCTTTTATGATGAAACAACTGCTTCAATATTAAATGAGGTGATAAAAGCATTAAACAACCCAGATGCCGGTTATCAGAGAGAAGCTATAAGAAAATTCATTGAAGAGAATAAAAAACAAAATGGATTTGTCTCAATTTTTAATGGTAAAGACCTGACAGGGTGGAAAGGTTTGGTTGGAAACCCGCTAATCAGAGAGAAAATGAGTAAGAAAGAACTAGATAAACAACAGAAAAAAGCAGATGTTGAGACAAAAAACAGTTGGGTTGTAAATGACGGAGAACTCATTTTTACAGGCAAAGGAAATAATCTGTGTACAGATAAGCAGTATGCTGATTTTGAGATGTTAATCGACTGTAAGCTTTATCCGGGAAATGAACCTGAAGCCGGTATCTGTCTACGGGGTACCCCAAAAGTTCAGATTTGGGATACGGCAAGGGTGAGTGTCGGTGCTAAAGTAGGTTCAGGAGGGTTACACAATAATCTTGTTAACTCAAATACGCCTTTAATGGTTGCTGATGAAAAAGTAGGGGAGTGGAATCATTTCAGAATAAAAATGATAGGAGATAGGGTAACCATTTGGTTGAATGGAGAACTGGTTGTAAATAATACTATTTTAGAGAATTCATGGGACAGAAACCAACCTATTCCATTTAAAGAACAAATAGAATTACAAGCTGGCAGCAAGGTGGCATATAGGGATATTCTGATTCGTGAAATTATAAGTCCAGAACCATTCAAACTCTCAAAAGAAGAAGTGCAAGAGGGATTCAAAATTCTTTTTGACGGGACAAATATGCATCAGTGGATAGGAAATACAACAGATTATATTATTGAAGACGGAAATATAGTAGTTTATCCAACTGAACAGAAGGTGGTGAGTAATAGAAATTTATACACAAAAGACCAATTTGGTAATTTCGTGTTCCGCTTTGAATTTCAGTTAACACCAGGTGCTAATAACGGACTGGGTATCAGAACCCCCATGGAAGGTGATGCTGCTTATGTAGGGATGGAATTACAGATTCTCGACAACGATGCTCCGGTTTACGAAAAATTACAAAAATATCAGTATCATGGTTCCGTTTATGGAATTATTCCGGCGAAACGCGGATTTTTAAAACCTGTGGGAGAATGGAATTATCAGGAAGTTATTGCTAATGGTGATAATATCAAGATTATATTGAACGGAGAGGTTGTTACTGATGGAAATATCCGTGAAGCAGTTAAAAACGGCACACCAGATAAGAAACAACATCCCGGACTATTCAACGAAAAAGGACATATAGGTTTCTTAGGTCATGGATCTGTCGTTAGATTCCGCAATATCAGAATAAAAGAGATAAAAAACTAAAATAACAGATACAATTTATGGAAGATAATCATATAAAAATAATGTCGCGAAAAGCTTCGGATAATAAATATTTACATAAAGATTTTCATCTTTCTATGAATCTTCTATTGGATTATATCTATAAGAATTTTGGTAAGGAAGAACTTATCCGCTATTTGGAACAATATACTGTAGCTTATCATCAACCTTTGAATGAACAAATGAAAGCTGGTAATATAAATGCGTTGACGACATATTTCAGAGATATTTATGGAAAGGAAGAATGGCCTGTCGCAATAAAACAAGAAAGGAATTATGTTGAGATAGAACAGCAAGCATGTCCGGGGATTAGTCATATAAAAATGAAAGGCGGAAATCTTTGTTCTTTATATGTAGAAACTTACAAAACAGTCTATACAACACTTTGTAAAGATACACCATTTGAGTATTTCCTTGAGTATTTTGATCAAGAAACCGGTGCCTGTAAACAAATATTTAAAAGAAAGGAAACATTAAAATGATTTCATGTACAGAATTTATTCCAGCCTATAGTGAAGGATTTAAATTTCTTGAACTTATAGGGGGGCGAGGCGAAGTTGAAAAGTTTTGGAGTGAATTGTCTGATTTATATTTGAAAGATTCGCTAACTAAATTAATAAATGAAAAAGGACTCGAAGGTTGTTTTGAATATTGGTCGCATTCTCTTAATGAAGAGGCGGCTGATTTCACAATGACATTAGACAATAATAAAGAAGAATTTAAAATCGAAATGCACTTGTGTCCATCAAAAGGTACACTTCTTGAATTAAAACACATGAAACCGTATCATTCATACTGTGATCACTGTGAGGCATTATATAAGCCGGTTGCAGAGAAGGCTGGATTTAGATATGAGGCAGATGTAGATTGTGACAATGCTAGTTGCACACACATAATTAAAAAATAACAAAATGTTGAAAACAAAAATGAAAGACGGATTTTATCCGGCATTAGGAACGCCAACAAACGCTGAAGGATCACTTGTAAAAGATAGTTTTAGCAGACAAATAGAACTAATGATTGGTGCCGGAGCAAAAGGAGTTTTGTGCATGGGTTCCATGGGGAAAATGGCAACTATCAGTAATCGTGAATACCCTGTGATAGCAAAACAATCATATGATATTGTAAATAAGAAAATTCCATTAATGATAGGAGTGATGGACTGTTCTATCGTAAAAATTCTGGACAGAATTGATTCTCTTGGAGAAATTGATATTGAAGGTGTGGTTGCTACGACGCCATTTTACAATACACTAAATTCAAGTGAAATTGTTAATTTCTTTACTGTTCTTGCAAAAAAATCAAAATATCCGGTATATATTTATGATTTACCGGGAGTTACGCAATCACCAATAACCCTGTCTCAGCTAAGAATTCTGATGAAAGCCCCCAATATAGCAGGAATAAAAACCGGAAATATTAATTTAATTCTTGAATTATCTCGAAATAATTTGTTGGAAAGCCGCAATGATTTTACTGCTTTTTATAGCAATCTTGATTTATTCGATGTTGCTATAAAATCAGGGATCCAGAAAAATCTTGATGGCATGTTTACATGTACACCGTATAATTCAAACAGGATATATCAGGATATGACAAATGATAAAAATGTCTCGGAAAGTCTTAATAATATCCTAAAGTTGAGAAATTTGTTTCTCAGTGAGAATGTATTGGCAGCATATTCCTACGCTATGCATCTGTTGAATTGTCCTGGAAACTATGAGGCAGATTATGCGCTGCCAATTACTGAAGAACTAAAGGTGGAAATATTCGAATTAATGAAACAAATAAAAGAAGTCTGACACAGAAATAATAAAGGAAATATAATTTTTTATTGAAGATTTAACAAGTATGTATACATAGACGAATAGCATTTTGGTAAATATAACCACTT
>JBAYGQ010000395.1:0-3488 GCA_041666585.1 Bacteroidota bacterium | reverse complement strand
TTCCCTTATTTTCGTGTCCCGATCATAAACATCAATATTTCCCTTATTGAACATTTCGCAATACCTAACAGTAGCAAGCATTTCTTTAAACAAAATTTTATCGGTTTCGCTTTCATTTGAATACGTATCAAAAGAAAGTCTGTTTGTATCAAATAAAGAATTTAATTCCTCATAGTCGTACTCTTTGTGCTGTGGATCATTTCTTTTTCCGTCTTTAATATCAAATTCAATAGCATCTGGGAGTATCTTTTTAACATGATATGGAATATTTGATATTTTAATAATTGACCCGATCTGTAATACGCCTTTACCATATAATTTGTTGAAATCAGATGTAAAGGTATCGCATTTCTCCGGCCTTGTTAATTCGGGTTCTTCTTCTTCTATAATATCCTCATCCTCTCCATTCACCTCTGCTAATGTTTTTGGCTTCCAGTAAAAATCAAGCTCAACCTTACCCATGCTTTTTATTTCTTCAATATTTATGTATCCCATTTCCGGGAATCCCATATCTGCTAATCCAAATGCCTGTAACTGCTCTGTTTCCTTGTCTTTTTCTGTAATATACCAATCAGATGAACCATAGAAATAATGCAAATAAACAATAGCCTTATTGCCCTGACCTTCGGTTTGATACGTATATGGCATTTTACTTATTGCTGAATCCAAATTTTCAATAGCGTCCTGAAACTCTGCAATATTACTATTTACAATCTTTTGCTGGAAAGTAGGCATAAACATTTTAACCCGTTCCGGTATCTTTGGGAATTTTAATTCCTCTTTGCCTGAATCCCTTTTAGTTTCAGTAGTTTCCTTTATATCCGATAATTTTTCAACAAAAACAATCGGTTCTGGAACCTTAATTTCATCTTTATAATCATCTATAACAATATTCCCCTTTATTTGTTCAAATTGCTGTTGGGTTAATTCAATAGACATATTAAATTCTAATTGCAAAAACTCAATTAAGTTATCAATTTTTCTTAACTCAATGGTTGCAACCATTTGATCTCCTGTTTTGTTGAATGTTTTTTCAGTGGTTATCTTTTTAATTGTTTCATTTAGATAAATTTTACCACCCTTTTGTTTTGATGCAGATACAGATATTCTAAAATCATCAGTTCTTCTAAAAAATGAAAAGCCATCATTTGTTGCTATTGACTTATTGACAACCATTGATTTAATTACAGGAAGTGCATTTATTATTGGAACGGTTATAGTTAATGCAGCCCCATAACCACCAGTTGTACCAGATTTATTTGTCTTGGAATCTTTACTAAAGGAATCCGGTAATAAAATACCCTTTTTAATACCACCGTCACTTGTTGTATAGCTTATTAAACTACCCTTTAATTCAGCCTTTCCAAATGCTTGTAATATATTCCCGGTAACAATATATCTGGTAACTTTATCTTTAGTCTTTGAACTAATCATTTCATCCCATTCAAGCAATACACTTACCTGTTCTGATGAATCAATATTACTATATGAAATATCCTTTATCGTGTTAATTATTTCCATTTTGGAGGCAGGTAAAGCGATATATTTAAGGCTTCCGGCAATAGCAAAACGTAACCTCATAGCAGATGGCGCATAAGGATTTTTAGCATTGTCTTTAATGTCAAACCCTAAAAATATACCTTTATAATAATCTCCATTTTGGCTATATGTAACACTTGGGTATCCAATAACACGGCCAACATGGAAAAATTGAATTATTCCACCAATAAGTTTAAATTTATTTTCACTTGAAATTTTTATTTTTTCAGCCTTTTCTTCCATTGCTGTTTCAAGTGCAGCGATTCTTGTTTTTTCAAATGCTATTCTTTGTTTCGTGTCAGTTATTTCAAGTACTCTTTTTTCATTTGGAACATTTTTAATAGCATTGTCGTAATAGTTTTTATTTTCTGTTATTTCTTCATCGTAATTAGTTTTAAAAAAACTCCTACATTTTTCAAATATTATTTTTTGTAATTCTTTCGATTGATATTCCCCAAGACTTTCTTTAATCAATGCGTCAATATCTGATTTTTTAAATGGCTTTTTTAAATTATTAATACTACATTTTTCAAGTATAGAGTGTCTGCCGAAAACACTATTTCCACCTTTACCCATTATTACAATATCCTTTTCCAGTGTTTCAGCTTCAAGGTTCATGTTTTCAACCTCCAAATCATATTCCCCTGTCTGTTTAAAATATTCAACTTGTGATATATATCTTTGGGAAACTTCGGAATAAAAGGCTTCTTGTTCCTTGCATTTTAAAACGGCTACCCTACCAGAAACCCTATGAGCAGCATCCTGAGAGTCGGCCTCCTTGCCTTCTTTTCTATCTTGTAAATGTAATGGATCGCCAATTTGAATATTAACAACTGGATTTTCAGTTAAATAATCAACAACTACATCGTCGCCATATTTATTTAAAAAGTCTGCCTGCCTTACGTCCATAAGTTCCTCTGATTGTTTTTGGCTTGACGTAGTATTCGCATCCAGAGATTTTAATTTTTTCTGGAGCATCATCATTAACCTTTTTTCTGCCGGTATCGCGCTTATTACATAGTCATAAATAGGTTTAAATATTTGACCAGTACGATTAATCCTGCCTCTTTTTTGAACCTCTGTATTTATATTTAATTCCGCTTGCAGAATAATCATTACTCTTTGTTTTACCTTATCTTTTGGTGTCTTTACATTCGGTAAAGCATGAGCAGATGCACCAGTAGAACCTGATTGATTAATAAGCAAACAATCAACCTCATTATTATTAAATTGCCTAAAGGCATCATTGGCGGCAAGTTTAACCCTCGCTTTTACCATTCCTTTATTTTCGCCAAGTATCTTTAATTTTTTATCCCTTCCCGTTACCTCCACGCACGAATATCCGGCTTTCTCAATTTTATCTGTCAATACATCAATAGGGCTGCTACTTATACCAATAGATTGTTTTTTAATCTTATACAAAACGATTTTATATGCAGCTTGAAAATCATCAGATTGTTCGATAATATCAATCATTTTATATTCAGGATTTCCATCTGCATCTTTTTCCGTATATTTTAAAACAGAATTTAATCTTTTTTGAAAGATCATTGAAAAATCAGAATTTATAATATCTCCGTCTTTCACTGCGGTTCCATCATCATTTGTCAAAGTGTTTAAAAAACTTTCCATTGTATTTGCAAAGGCAATGACGGGCTTTTTTCCTTCTTTTAATCTTTGTATAGCGACCTCTGCAACGGATTCAGCCTTTAATGAAAATAATAATTGATTTATTATATTGAATATTCCACTAAAAACAGGCATATTGTCAATACCAGCATTTTTTGTTCCTTTTCTTGTTTCAACTTCTTTATATTCTGCTTTCTGTATTTTATCCAATGATTCTATCGCTGGATTAACATGTGTTTCCTGAAACCACATTATATCACGTAAAATTTCAGTGGCAGAATCCATTATAGCCTTATGTTCCTGTTCCTTATTCAGATTCG
>JBAYGQ010000394.1:0-3491 GCA_041666585.1 Bacteroidota bacterium | reverse complement strand
TTCTGCGAATAGGCTGAGACAATAGAAGTTCAATAAACTCCCGGGAATTATAAAGGTATGCCGTACCAAAAAATATACTTACCAGAGGATTCAGAAGCAAAGTAATATTCAGGAGACTCAGTATTGTTTTTGAAGAATCCCCACTAAAACGAAACATTAGCTCAGTTATTAATAATAGAAGAATCCCGTAAACAATAATCCATCTACTACGAAACACATCTTTAAACTGAAATTTTAATATTTTAAAAGTAGTATCCATTTTGTTAATTAGCCTGCATATAGTTCAGTACAGCTTTTTCAAGATTTTGTTCATTCATTATTTTTTTGAAGTCTGTAATTTCCTCATTCAGATAAATTCTGCCTTCAATTAGAAACACCAGCCTATTGGCAAGTTCATCTACTTCATTTAAAATATGTGAAATATAAATAATAGTTTTACCCTTCTGCTTTTCTTCTAGAAGTAAATTTTTGAAAATACCCGATGATACAGGATCTAATCCGACTGAAGGTTCATCAAGTATGTATATATCGGGATTAAACATGAAAGCAAGAACAGCTCCTACTTTTTGTCTTGTACCACCCGAAAGGTTTCTCATGTATTTAGAAACATGTGCTTCAAGATTGAACAGTTCAATCAAATGTTTTTCATTACTTTTTGTATTGTGATTCCTAACAGTTTTTACCATAGAAAATATTTCATTAATCGTAAGATTATCGGGATAGCGGGCTATTTGTGGCATAAAACCGATTTTTGATCTGTAATCAGATTCATGATCAATATCCTTTTCATTAACAAATATTTTTCCTGAATTTATCTTGACTAATCCCAGAATAGATTTTATTAATGTCGTTTTTCCTGAACCGTTTGGTCCTGCTATAGCGATAAGTCCACCTTTTTCTACTGACAGATTTATCTGGTGCAGAATTTCTGTTTTTTTGAACGATACCGATAAATTATTTATTCTAATCATGAAATTTTTTCCATAGATGGATGATTGTCAACTAATGTAGGAGGAATGAGCGAAGGGAACAAGTTTTCTGCAAAATTCAGTAAATCAAGAAACAGACTGTGCAAAAGAATAACAGTTGGCTCATACTTCTGAACCAGAACTGAAAACAAAGTAACAGGTCTGAAAGGAATATCCCCGAATCCGTCGTGATTAAGGTCATATCCTTTGTACCGGCTCCAATAGTTTCCGGAAAAAGTATTATCGCTTCTCGTGCTGTTTGTTGATAAATCGAAAGAATTTCCTATAAAATTATTTGATTTAAAATTGTTTTCGGAACAATTTGCCATAATACGCAAAGCCCAACCGTTGTCAATAAATTCATTATTTTCAATTAGAATTTTATTCGAACCTTCGCAATGAATGCCGACAGTATTGGTTTTAAAAATATTATTTTTAATAAAACTGTCTTTAATATCTTTCAAAAGTAAACCGTATGATGCCGTTCCCCAGTTATTTAAAAACCTGTTGCCGGTCATTTCTACGCATTTTGTGTACATAACAGCCACGCCGGCACCGTTATGCCGGAATGTATTGTTTTCATATTTACAGCTATCCGAAAACATAAAATGCAAACCGTAGCGAACGTTTCTTTCACTAAGATTATTAAATATTATTCCATGTTTTACAAACTCGAAATAGATACCGTCCCGGTGACCTGAAACTTTGTTGTTTGCCACTTCAATATTCGAGCATTGCCACAGGTGGATGCCGTTACCGTTTGAACTTTCCTTTTTACCGGAAGAAATAATATCATTGTTTTCAATTTTACAATTATATGATTTTGCCAGATAAATACCGAAAAATCCGTTATAGATGCGGCAATTGCTTACTTTACAATTTTTAACTTTAATTAATTTTACAGCCGCATTGTCTGAGACATAACTGACAGCAACATTTTGAATCTCTAAACCGGTTATGGTAACATTATCCGAAGTTATTTCGATTACATTTTCACCCCTGCCTTCAGCATTTATAACAGAACCTTTTTCACCGATAATAGTTAGTTCAGATTTAATTTTTATTGAAGTTTCAAGATATGTTCCTTTTCTGATTAAAACAGTATCTCCGTTTTGTGCCTGCTGAACTGCCATATTTACTGAATTATGTTCAATAACTGTAATGACGTTGCATCGCACATCCACATAAGAATAAAAAATTAATATTAAAATAATTAATATTTTAATAACTGCTTCTATTCTATTTAAAGATGATTTAATCATTATCTTTTATTTTTTTAATCTTCTTTTAGTTTGTTAATTGTCTTTTTCTTTAGATTATCCCAATTCAGTATTTCAGATTCACCTGATAATTTTAATTTAGATGTATCCTTTAAAACTGGCACAGAAACAGCATCCATACCCATAGGTGAATGGAACTGTTCGTTAAATAAATATAGTGCGTTTTCAACAGAAAGAAATTCTTTTGGATTTAGATAGTTTACAGTCCAAACGGATTTTACCTTTTCTCCTTCTTTCAATTCTGTTTCTGCATAAGCTATTGCACATTCGACTACATCGAACTTGTAGATTTTACCTTTATCAGTAATAATTTCAGCACCCCATTTCGGGTCAACTATTGTCATTTTACAGTAATTGCATTCATCCTTTCCGATTTCTAAAGGAACAGGAGATTTCCCGCATCCTGATATTATAATTAATGCAATAAACACTGAAAATATACTAATTACACTTTTCATTTTTAAATCTTTCTTCTACTTATTTAACTTTAAATTTATCTAAATGATTACATGTATTGAATTTCTTTACCATTAAAAATGAAATTACAGCCAGTATTATTGCTACTCCGATAAAAACTGCTCCGGGAGCCGGGAGTGAAACAGCATTAAAATTCAAAAGTTGTTTGGAACCGATTAATGGCGGTTGGTAGCTCATTCCTGGGATTTTGATGATAGCTTTAGGGTCTAAATTATGCCCGTAATCGTATTCCCACTGCCAGAAATCATACATTCCGTAAATGGCGGCTCCTAAAAATATAAACACCCAGCCTGCAATTAACTTTCTTTGATTTATAAAGCCTGCTAATAACCCAAAGACTATCATGAAACCTATAAAATAAGGCATAATTTTTAATTCCTGAATATCATCAGGATGTATCTGCTTCATTCCGATATAATGGTTAAGACCGTTTATACTTTGCACATCATTGGGTTTATGACCGTCAATTTTATTGACAAAAATATATAAACCCAAACCTTCGGGATATTGCGGAGCGGTTAAAGATATGCTCCAAATAGGGAAAATAAACGCTCCTGCTACTAAGACTGATGCAATCAGCATCATAATATTTATTTTATTTTTCATTTCAATTTTCTTTAATTAGGATATAATTAGTCTGAATTTACTTCAAAAAAAAAATCAAATCATTGCTATGCACCAAATCTTTGGAGAGCCGCTTTTCTTCGGATTTGGATGCATAGCTTTATTACGGTTAAACGCGATAAGATTTATTAAAATAATTATT
>JBAYGQ010000393.1:0-3494 GCA_041666585.1 Bacteroidota bacterium | reverse complement strand
CCAGAAGATCCATGATTTGATTAACACAGAAAATCATTTGGACAGCATTAAAAACACACTATTGATAAAGCAGTTGTGCTATCACGCTTTAACTTACCTTCCTACCGAGTCTTTACCATCAATTAAATATTCTTCCCATATTGCAACAGTATTGTCAATAATTAACGACAATATTGCAAAACCATTTTCCAATACCGCAATTGCAAAGACAATAGGCATGAGCGTTAATGGATTCGTACGCCTCTTCCAGAAGGAAACAGAGACGTCTCCACAAAAATGGTATATGGAAAAAAGAATCACTATCGCATCCTTGATGCTTTCGCATAGTGATAAATCAATTGATGTAATTGCTGAGGCTACAGGATTTTGTGATCGCGCCCATTTTTCAAGATCATTTAAACAAATAAAAGGAGTGGGGCCTTCGACCTACAGAAAAAGCCAAAAGAATACCATGTTCGCTTAATGTATATTTATATGAGAAAGTAGAGACTCTTAAGCATTTTAGTATAGGAGCTATTATGATATTGCAGCCATTATCGGATTTCCCAAAACTTTATTGTCCTTTTATTCGACAGACTTTTAAGGTTAACAAAGATGACTTTCGGCGCATAGGTAACAAATTTGGCCTACGTGAACCGGAAGCATACCTCGCCGTTGACAGGATAAATCCCGGTTACGAATGGGTAATTGATGATCCCGATACTTTTGCTGTTGAAAAACTTAACGGTACAAACGTTAAGCTCTTTACAGAAAAAGGGCGGCTAATCGCTCTTCAGAACCGGAAAAACATTATCGATCCTCTGCAAATTTTACACGGGAAAACCTTTATTATTGAAGGGATCTTTATGTCAATAGCCAAGGGCTATGTCAAGGAGGATGGTGAACAGGCAGGTGAACTTATAGGGCCGAAGTTACAGGGCAATCCATACAAACTCAGTAATCATGAGTGGTATCCTTTTGAAAAAGCTGTTGGGTCCCTGCGCTATAAGTCTTTTGACAAGCATGCCAGAAGTTTTGACAACTGGGATGCGTGGTTTAAGGATCATTTATTTTCTTTGTATTTTCAGAAACGGGCAACTAAACTTGGTTTAACCGATATAGTTTTTGCAGAAGGAATAATCCTATACAATCTGCGGCGCAAGGCGGAAGGAAAAACCTGGATGGCAAAACTGCGGCGCGATATGTTTCCCTGGTTTTACGAAGGAATAACTATTGAGGGCTACGATAAAAAAGGGCGGGATGAAGCTGAGGATCAGGAGAAGTTTGATTGAGTATGCCGTTGTGCGAAGTGTTTTAACCGCTCTTAGATTTCCAATTCTCAACTTTAAGTCCAGAAATTCTTTTGAATTCCTTTTCGTTGTTTGTAACTAATGTTAATTCATTTGCCATTGCTATTGCTGCTATTAACATATCCATATCGCTTATCGGCGTGGCTTTATCTTTTAATTCTTTTCTTATCCTTCCATAGTATGACGCAGCTGCCGAGTTAAAATCTAAGGTGTCAAATGGCATTAAAAACTCAAGTAAGGCTGTTTGCGCTTCCATAGACTTCTGACTATTGGCCACGCCATATTCTAATTCTGCAATGGTTATAGTTGAAATTGAAATCTTAGAAAATCCAACACTTGTAAGTTTTGACAGTACTTCAGGATACTGTTTTTTAATTATGTAAATACAAATATTTGTATCAAGCAAATATTTCACAGATGTATTTCCCTTTGCTTTGAAATTCCCCCTCTTTCGACCTCAAAGTCATCGGGAAATTTTGCTAATGATCCCAGAAACACATTCTTCAATTCAGATTTTGATATTAAAACAACTGCTTTCCCAAACTTTTTGATAACAACTTCATCGTTGTCATCTTCAAATCTATATTCCTTAGGCAACCTAACTGCCTGACTTCTTCCATTTTGAAACAATTTTGCCGTTTTCATAAAACCTCCTTAATGGTTATATCACAATATATACCATTTCAAATAAGAAATCAATCTTTGATTCCTGTTAACACAGCAATCAATGCGAAGTTGCCGAATTTATTTCAAGCACTGAATCAATTAGTAACTTGTAGGAGTTTTATTGACTGAAGCATTTCGTGCTCTTCAACAAATTGACTCGTCACATATTTATGGAGAACACTAGATATTAAAGTTTGATATGGAAGCCCTTCCTTAGAAAGCGCTCCTTTAAATGAATAAGATCGTTTTCTGAAATCCGAATATTAACATTC
Organism: Bacteroidota bacterium; assembly: GCA_041666585.1. Lineage (GTDB taxonomy): Bacteria > Bacteroidota > Ignavibacteria > Kapaibacteriales > UBA2268 > JBAYGQ01. The sequence continues at coordinate 1,267 of JBAYGQ010000393.1, read as the reverse complement.
TTGGTTTTACGTGCGTTATCAATAATTTCATGATTTCCCTCCGACAATTTTATGGAACTTACTACTTGAATAAGCAGTTTTAATCACAATATTCGTGTCTTTATCGATTACAAAAGGAACGGCATGTGTAAGTCAAGCAGCCGTCATTTTTCTAAGTAGCTAAGCACGCTTTATACATAGTACAAAGATTATTGCTTTCTCAATTTTAAACCATCAAATACAAGTGTTGCCTTTTCAGCTTTTAACCATGTTGTATATTCCCTTTTTGTTGCATTGTAGTACATCTTTATTAAACGATACCTTGAAGCCATTCGTTGTAGCTTGGAAAGTTGTTACACCTGAAACAGGGAGAAGATCCCCTTCAATAGGACTCGGGAGAAAATAGGGAATTTCACCAAGGAAATTTAGCATATCATTTACTAATTCACATTTCAGCTCCATATGCATGATCGTCTTATGGCATTAATAACTTCTTAAAAGACTAAATCAATCGGTGTCAGAATGTATTTTTGTGTTGTTTAAAAACCTGCTCATCGCAATTGATGTTAGAACTGTAACTATTGCAACAACAACGAATGAAGAAGCAAGCACGTTTACTTTAAAAATAAATTATTCTTAAAACGATGGGCTCTAATTTTTTCTATTTTGAACGCGCCTTTTTATTTTTAGGCCAAGCCAAAATCAAACCGCGCACATCCAGCTTGGCAGTGGTTCCCCAGTGGCTTTGTGATACAGTGTTTCAGGTGAAATATCTACCCTGTTTGGCCATGTCAGAACTTTTAATTCTGTATGAATAGTGAATTGCGAGAAATACTTTGAATCGTGCACATAACAAGTAACCCATATGTCTTATTTGGCTGCTAAATCCGACATAAGGGTCAATCGCTAATGCGAACCGACAGAAATATTATTGTGCACTATGCTTGGTTCGTAAGCCATGGACAACCGATGCTCTTCCGAAATTTCCAACAATTTCTTGAAGCTTCTCTGATAAAATCATCTTTAAATATGATTGATATGGAACATCGTTCTTATTTGCCTGATTCTTAATTCCATCAAGAAGACTAGTAGGAAGCCGAATAGAGATTGTTTCTGTGGATGGCTTTAAGTTCGGAAAAACGACTTTTTTTGCTTTGGAATAATCAAAATACTCCGTTGCATCATGTTTATCCCAAAAATCAGCGGCATCTTGATCTGTTTTGAAATTTGGAATGGTTTTAAGTGTTTTCTTCATATTTTTTTCTTTCCATTCTTGACATGTCCCGTG
>JBAYGQ010000392.1:0-3495 GCA_041666585.1 Bacteroidota bacterium | reverse complement strand
TCTTAATCCCTTGCCGCCAAGCATTCTGATATAAGTATAAGCTCGAAGGAAAACACCGAAATTTCCAAAAAAAGTATGCATTTTACCGATGGATTTCGGATTATCTTCAATCAATTCGTACATTTCGCCATTTTTCACAATTTGCGGTATCGGCAGGAAAGGAACAAGTTTATCACTTACACATACCGGTCCTGCACCGGGACCACCCCCGCCATGGGGAGTAGCAAATGTTTTGTGTAAATTAATATGTACACAATCGAATTTCATATCTCCGGGTCTGACGATTCCGAGTAGTGCGTTCAGATTGGCACCGTCCATATACATTAAACCGCCGCATCCGTGGATTATTTTTTCAATTTCAACTATCTGAGTTTCGAACAAACCGAGAGTATTCGGATTAGTGAGCATAAATCCTGCTACATCATCACCCGCTTTAGATGCTAAATCCTGTATATCAACTCTTCCCTTATCATTTGATTTTATGCTTACAATCTGAAAACCGGCAATGGCGGCAGAAGCAGGGTTAGTACCGTGTGCAGAATCAGGAATTAATATCTTTGTTCTCTTTGAATCATTTCTATCTATGTGGTATGCACGAATCATAAGGATACCTGTTAATTCACCCTGAGAACCTGCCGATGGCTGAAGGGAAACACCCTTAAGACCTGAAATTTCTTTTAAATATTCTCCAAGTTCGTACATCATTTGCAATGTACCCTGTGAGTTTGCTGTTGTTGAACATGGGTGTAAATCTACAAAACCGCTTATTCCGGCAGTTTTTTCGTTAATTTTCGGATTATACTTCATTGTACAAGAACCGAGAGGATAAAATCCTTCTTCAATACAATAGTTTAAATGCGATAATCTTACATAATGTCTTGCTATCTCTATTTCACTTACCTCAGGTAGTTCCACTTCAGATTTTCTTAAAAATCTTTCCGGAACCATTTTCTCAGGAAGAATTTCAGGAACCTCAGTTTTAGGCAAAGTGAAACCTATACGTCCTTTTCTAGATTTTTCAAATAACAACTTTTCCATAACTTTATATCCGTAAATTTAATAATTAGATTTTTCTAAAGCGTCTTGTGCGGCAACTTGTTCAGCCTGTTTTTTACTCTTTCCCGAACCGGTTCCGCATAAAATATCGTTTACATACACACCGATTTCAAATTGTTTATCATGGTCTGGACCCTCCTCGGCAAGCACCACATATTTAGGAGCTTCTTTTCCTAATGATTGTACCGTTTCCAAAAGAATACTTTTATAATTTGTATCCACCATGACATTTTTATCTATCATAATCGGGAATAAAGAATTTCTCACAAATTCTACTGTTGCTTTCATTCCTGAATCAAGATAAATTGCGGCAATAATCGCTTCCAGGGCATCCGCTAAAATTGATTCACTACCGTATTCAAGCGATTTATTTGCACTATGACTCAACATCAGGAAATTTGACAAATCCAGCTTCTTGGCACAGGTAACCAATGTTCTTTTGTTTACAAGCCAGGAACGCATTTTGGTTAGTTCCCCTTCAAAAACATTGGAATGAAGGAAAAAAAGGTACTCACTCACGATTAATCCCAATATAGAATCTCCAAGAAATTCAAGCCTTTCATTTGACAAAATATCGGGATTATTTAAAACAGGTAAATATGAGCGGTGTAAAAGAGCTTGTTCAAAATATTCAACAGAATGAATAGGAGTACCTATCATTTTTTCGAGTTCTTTTTTTCTGTCGGGTGTGAGAAATCCAATCCTCAGAAAATTTCCTTTGGGATCGGTTCTAAGTTTAAACTGGTTTTTTAGCGGAGTAAATCGTAAAAGTCCGTTATATATATTATTGAATAATTCCGTTGCAACTTTCCATTGAATTAAAACAAAAAAGAGGGTTAAATATAAATATTAACCCTTGAATTTCTTAAAACAAATTGAAGCATTATGACCGCCAAACCCAAATGTATTACTTATAGCAGCATTTATCTCCTTTTTTACCGGTATATTCGGTGTATAGTTCAAGTCACAATCAGGGTCCGGTGTTGTATAATTAATTGTTGGCGGTACCATATCGTTTTTTATCGCCAAAACAGTGGCAATAGCCTCTACCCCGCCTGCGGCACCAAGTAAATGTCCGTGCATGGATTTTGTAGAACTGATAGAAATTTTGTATGCCCTATCTCCGAATACCTGCTTAATAGCTTCAGTTTCAGTTTTGTCGTTGAATGAAGTTGAAGTTCCGTGGGCATTGATATAATCGATATCATTAGGAGTCAATCCTGCATCTTTTAGGCTTTGCTTCATTGACCGTGCGGCTCCTTCACCGCCCGGACTAGGCTGAGTGATATGAAAAGCATCATCAGTCAATCCAAATCCTGCTATTTCAGCATAGATTTTTGCTCCACGATTCAAAGCATGTTCAATATTTTCTAAAATTAAAATTCCGGAACCCTCGCCCATAACAAATCCGTCTCTGTCCTTATCAAAAGGTCGGCTCGCAGTTTCAGGAGAATCATTACGCATTGATAGAGCTCTTAAGGCATTAAATCCGCCTACACCCATAGGACAAATAACGGCTTCACTTCCTCCGACTACCATCAAATCAGCATCACCGCGTTGAATCAACATTACTGCATCTGCAATAGAATGTGAAGATGTGGCACACGCTGAAACTGTTGCATAATTCGGACCTTTTAACCCCCAACGGATTGCTATGTGTCCGGGTGCAATATCTGAAATCAGCATCGGGATAAAAAAGGGAGAAATTCTATCAGGTTTACCGCCGCGTTCATACAGTGCCTGTTGCTGATTATGATAAGTCCACATTCCACCGATTCCGGAACTTACGATTGCACCGCATTTATTTTTATCTGTTTTCTCAAAATCAATTCCAGAATCTTCAATTGCCATTGTTGCGGCGGAAATTGCAAGCTGTGTAAACATATCTAACCTTTGAACTTCTTTTCTGTTCATATAAATCAAAGGGTCAAAGTTCTTAACTTCGCACGCAAATTTTGTATCGAAATCAGATGAATCAAATCTAGTTATCGGGGCAGAACCGCTTTTTCCAATCATCATGGAATTCCACAATTCCTCTACGGTATTGCCAATAGGTGTAACAGCCCCAATACCCGTTACTACTACTTTAGGGAAATTAAAATTCGGCATATAATCTCGCCGCATTGTTAATGAAATATTTTATAATTTAGATCTTCTTTTCCGTCAGATACTTTACTACATCGCCTACCGTTTGGATTTTTTCGGCATCATTATCTTCGATTGTAATGTCGAATTCTTTTTCAAATTCCATGATAAGTTCAACTGTATCGAGAGAATCTGCACCTAAGTCTTTTGTAAAATTTGCCGTATCAGTAACCTGGGATTCTTCAACTCCAAGTTTCTTTACAATGATTTCGATGACTTTGGATTTAATATCTGGCATAAATACACCTTAAAAAAGAGTTTAACAAAAATGTTATATACAAAAATGTATATTTT
>JBAYGQ010000391.1:0-3495 GCA_041666585.1 Bacteroidota bacterium | reverse complement strand
GACTGAGAAAATTCCGAACCAGCACGGTTTGGTATCAACTTATGGATTAGCATATATCCCCGGTCCATGGATGCAGTCAATTTCTATTTCGAAAGGAAGTGCATCGGTTGCAACCGGTTATGAATCCATTACAGGTCAAATCAATGTTGAATACAAAGACCCGTTCAATACAAATCCACTATTTATTAATTTGTTTGGAGACCTGAATCAGAGATTTGAAGCGGATATACTGACAGCTTATAAATTTACAGAAAAGTTCGGAACATCTCTAATGTTGCACGGGAACATACTGAAAGCGAAAACAGATGATAACGGTGACGGTTTTTTAGACCAACCCATGGTTCAGCAGATTAATGTAATGAACCGATGGAAGTACGAAGGAGATTCTTACTTTTCAATAATTGGTGTTAAGGGAATTTATGAGAACCGTGACGGAGGGCAGACAAAGTATTTTGATAATAAAGATACTAACTATTACGGTATCAATATCCACACAGAAAGGTATGAAATAAGTGCTAAGAACGGATATATTTTCCCAACAGAAAATTACAATAGTTTAGCATTGATACTATCAGCATTTTCTCATAAACAGAATTCCTTTTACGGCAAAACACTTTACGAGGGTAAACAAAAATCTTTGAACGCAAATTTACTTTATGAAAAAAATTTCCAAAAAATGGAAGCAGAAGAAGAAAAAAAGGACAGTCTTAAATCAGGTCAGGATCTAACATTAGGCTTGAATTATCAATATGATGAATATGATGAAAAACTAAACGATACTTTGTTCTATCGAAAAGAATCTGTACCGGGTATTTTTGGCGAGTTTTCAATTTGTACGGGTAAAATAAATATTATGGGTGGATTTCGAGTAGATTTCCATAATTTATACGGTACTTTCTATACACCGCGACTTCACGTAAGGTATGCTTTTACACAGACAACAATTCTAAGAGTATCTGCAGGTAAAGGGACAAGAGTTGCAAATATATTGGCAGAAAATACAGGGATTCTTGGAAGCTCGCGTAAACTAGTTTTCACAGAAGAACTCAGACCAGAAGAAGCCTGGAATTACGGTATAAACGGTTCAACGGATTTCACTATCGATGGAGTTTATATAACATGGAATACGGAATTTTACAGAACAGACTTTCAGAATCAGATTATCGTTGATATGGAACATAATCCGCAATATGTGCATTTTTACAATCTGAGTGGGAAATCCTTTTCAAATAGTTTTCAGACTGATGCAAATATTAAATTGTTTGAAGGATTCAATATGATAGTTGCATACCGTTTTAATGATGTAAAAATAACTTATAAAAACGGAATATTTGTTGAAAAACCGCTTATAAGTAAGCACAAAGCTTTTATGAATATTTCCTATGCCTGGGATTTTGATGACTGGAAAGCTGATTTTACAACTGTTTACAATGGAAAAGGTCGTCTGCCTATGACATCAACTAATCCGGAAGAGTACAGACTCGGAACAGAATATCCAGGACATTTCCAGTTGCACGGACAGATTTCAAGGCAATTCAGATATTTTGCACTCTATGCGGGAGTTGAGAATTTGCTCGACTACCGTCAGCCCAATCCGATTCTTGCTTATGACGACCCTTTCGGAAGGAAAACAGGTAAATCTTACTTTGACAGTTCTATTATCTGGGGTCCGATTCTGGGGAGAGTGATTTATTTAGGTGTCAGAATGGAAGTGTTTTAGTACACCTATTGAATAATTGTCATCTTGAATTTATTACAGGATCTAAATTATTAATAAAAATATGTTATAGAGTAAAAGTCAATGTATTATTATTTTAATTCAAAATGTTAAATTGTAAGCTATAAAGTTTACAAAATTATTAAGGTTTCTGAAAAATGAGAATAGTCTTTTATATCGTTATTTCGGCTCTGATAATTGGTTCAGAAGTATTTGCGGGACAAAACCAAACTGAAATCAATGCAGGAAGTTTTATACAGAAAACTTCTTCTAAAAACATTGAATATGTTCAGAACGATGTTCAGTATTCAAGTTTCAGTGTTTTTGCAGATGATTTGCGTAATGCAATGCTAAAATCAGCCACAATGAAAATCACTGATTTCCCTGTATCCCTGAATGAAAAAGCAAACCTGCTTCTAAAGAGAAACAGAAATATTATAGATGCAAATACGAAGTTTTTTACAGGCGGATATAACGGTGATTTACCTCTGAAATTACCTGTTATAGAAAGCTATGAAGGAGTAATCGAAAATGTAGAAAATTCCAAAGTTTTTCTGATAATTACAAATGGATATTTATTCTGCAAAATTGAAAATGAAAATTCTAATTTTATTTTAGCTCCAATGAATGGCGGAAACTTTGAACAGTATGTTTTAGTTGATGAAAAAACATTCTATAAAAATTCACCTGCTATTGGAACTAACTGTATTGCAGACGCTATACAAGAACCATTATCCAGAAATTTGAACAAAAATACAAAGCTTTTATCAAACGATTTGCTTGAGTGCGAGCTTGCAATTGAAACCGATACAGAGTTTTTTAAAGCGGCAGGTTCGGATTTAAATAAAGCCACAGCATATCTTACCGCACTCTTTTCTTTTGTTTCCAGACTTTATGAGGAGCAGGTGCGTATTACTTTTCACCTAAATTTTGTAAAAATCTGGACAAACAGTCCCGCTGACCCTTATGATGCAAAAGGTGACTGGCAAGTTCTGAATAATAAAGTTACTGCATACTGGAAAGACCACTACCAAAACGTAGAGAGGGACCTTGCCCACATATTGACTTCAATTTCTTACGGCGGAGGAGGTTTCGGTTATTTCGACGCATTGTGCGGTAAAAAAGACAAAGGCTATGCCGTTACTTCTTTGCAGGGAGCAAATAATCTTCTCAGCTTCGCTTTTTCGTATGATATTTATATCGTTGCACACGAGATTGGACATAATTTTAATGCACAGCATACACACAGTTGTTTTTGGGGCGCACCTCTTGATACCTGCATTGCGGCAGATGCAATTCAGGGAGGATGCCTTCAGGCAGGTACAGCACCAAAACCGAATCCGGGTTCAATAATGAGCTACTGCGGAGGAACAAATAATACTGCAGGTTTAGGCTGGCAGGTAAGATTAATTTTCCTGCCACAGAATGAGACATTAATACGCACAACAGCCGAAGCCGCAAACTGCATAACTGCTCCCTTATCTCCGATGGTAAAACTAACAAATCCGTATAATACAGAATCCCGTCAATCGGGTGATACTGTTCTTATCGAATGGCGCTCTGCCAGAGTGAGTAACATCAGACTTGATTATTCGGCAGACGGAGGAGCAAACTGGGATTCAATTGCAGATGGATTGCCTTCTGCTGATGAAAAATATATATGGAAGACTCCCGATTTGTGTTCCCGTAATGTACTTATCAGAATTTCGGATGCAGACAATGAACAGGTTAATAATGTTCTGTTAAAGCCTTTCAGTATCATTACTCCTGATTTTCTT
>JBAYGQ010000390.1:0-3495 GCA_041666585.1 Bacteroidota bacterium | reverse complement strand
TCAAAATTTATGCTGATGTTCCTGATATGGTTCCTTTTTTACAGAGTGCAAGGGTTTTTCTGCATCCACATATCGGAGGTTCCGGAATACAAAATAAGCTTCTCGAAGCTATGGCTTGCGGTTGTCCGATTGTTACTACTCCAACAGGTATTCAGGGTATTAACGGAGTACATGGCACAGATGTTTTGATTGGAAAAAATAATACTGAATTAATTGAAAATACAATAGCTGTGTTAACTGATAATCAATTGGCGGAAAAACTGTCTGTTAATTCCTGCACTCTGATTCGACGCACTCATTCATGGGAATCGGTTTTTTCAGACTTGGATAAGATAATACTTGAGGTAATGAATTCATGAACGGAAAGAATAAAGCAGTATTTTTCGATAGAGACGGAATTGTTAATTACAGACTCGTCGGGGATTATGTAACATCTATAGAAGAATTTAAATTTATTGATGACTTTTTGTTGTTCTATTCTTCTATTAAAAAAAAGGGTTATCTGGGTATATTAGTAAAGAACCAGGAGGGGATTGGCAAAGGTATTTTATCTGAAGAAAATCTAGAACAGGTACATACTTTCCTGCAATCGAAAATGTTAGAATTAACCGGATATAATTTCGATGATATTTTCTATTGCTCTGATTTAGCAGAATCTAATAGCCCTCGCCGCAAACCAAATCCGGGGATGATTTTCGAAGCTATTGAAAAGTGGAATATTGAACCGAGAAATTCCTGGATGATTGGAGACAGTCCTACTGATGTTATTGCAGGTAAAAGAGCCGGATTGAATACTATTCTTGTTAATATTCATAATAAAAAAGATGTTCCGGAAGCAGAACAGGTTTTTCCGAATTTATTGACTGCTTCCTTTTTTTTTGATAATTTTATTGAAGATAAAGTTTAATATTTTTTCTAAATAGATGGAGTAATTATGCATGTTGTACTTAATACTAACTTTGAGGGAATACCCCAACCAAGACGCGGAAAAGTCCGTGATATATTTGAACTCGACAAATATTTGCTGATTGTTGCAACCGACAGAATTTCTGCATTTGATGTAATTATGGATGAACCTATTCCCGGTAAAGGGAAGTTCTTATCTCAAATTACTACGTTTTGGTTTAATAACACAAAACATATAATTCCTAATCATTTTGTTACAAACAATGTGGATGATTATCCCGAAGAATTTCGCAAGTACAAATCACAGCTCGAAGGGCGTTCAATGCTTGTGAAAAAATGTAAAGTGGTTCCTATTGAATGTATTGTCCGCGGATACGTTGCAGGTTCCGGCTGGAAAGAATATCAGAAAAGTTCTACAATTTGCGGTATCTCCATTCCGGTAGGATTACTCGAATATTCAAAACTGCCTGAACCGATTTTCACGCCTTCAACAAAAGCAGAAGTAGGACACGACGAAAACATATCCTTTGCTGTTATGGCAGATTTGGTAGGTAATGATCTTGCTGAAAAACTTTCAAAAGCATCAATTGAATTATATAAATTCGCCGCCGATTACCTCGAAAAGCGTGATATTATCTTTGCAGACACTAAATTTGAATTCGGTATAGACGAAGACAACAATCTGATTTTAATTGATGAAGCTATAACACCGGATTCTTCCAGATTCTGGCTCAAGGAGGAGTACGCACCCGGTAAACCTCAAATGAATTTTGATAAACAAGTATTAAGAGATTATCTGGAATCTATAAATTGGAACAAACAACCGCCTCCGCCAAAGTTGCCTCAGACGATAATAGATAAAGTTATTGAAAAATATCAGGATGCAGTTTATCGTATATTGAAATAAGAGTTGATTATTTTTTAATATAAAAATTAACTAAGGCAGGTATATATGTGGAAAACTACTTGCCTTATTTATTGATAGATGAAGTAAGTTTTTGTAATTTTGCAGCAATAGAATTAATATCGGCTTTAATATGTCTTTTAATAAAACATCCGAAAAAATTTTTGCAATACTTTTTGCGTTTGGATTAATCCTGTGGATCGGGTCTTCAATAATCAGAACCGGAATTGCATTCGACCTTTATGTACCAGGAACTGTTCTGATTTTAAAAAATTGGCTTTCAAACGAGGTGCAGGTCAATACTGTAAGATTGTTTGCTAATCTTGCAATATATCAGTTAATCGGATTCATTTTAACTTTTGTATCTACAATAGTTATTGCGGTGCTTTCCAAAGGTAATATCAAAACTCGCGGATGGTTGTTTATGTCATTTGTATTTGTTTTTTTAGCATCAGGAATTGAAGTAGCAATGTTATATTTGGATTTAAAACTAAATCTCGCTTTCTTTAACGGTCAGATTAAATTATTTACCGACTCTGCAATTCAAAATTATTTTGTGTTCCGTTTTACAAAAATGACAATTCCTGCGGCTTTGGCTCTTTTGTCATTAATTTCGTGTGTTATTGTTCTCGTCTGGCAGCCGCTTGATAAGACCAAACAAAATGTTGAAGAAAATATTGAGCCGAAATGAAACTAAAAGAACTATATGAAGAATTGCTTAAAATCGCCAAAGACGTAGGTATTACCGTACGTCGGGGGAAAGGTAATTTTAAGGGCGGATACTGCATTGTTCACGAAAAAGATTTAATCGTTCTGAACAGTAACGCATCTTTGGAAACTATGGCGAGTGTTGTCGCTAAGAGCCTTTTGGAACGCGATATTGACAATGTCTATATCAAACCTGTTGTGCGTGATTTTATAGAGCGTGAAAGGGATTTAGCTCTTTTCGACAAACAGTATAAACTTGAAGTTACTGAATAAGTTTTTCTTTGTTCTTTTAACCTTTCAAGTATTCGGATATTTATCTTCAATAATCATTACCAACTCTAAATTAAGAAAATGGATATTAAACCTGTTTTACCGCGAATTCTTGTACTCGGAGCTTTCAGAGGTAAAGTCTCTTCTTCAGAAAATGAAATTCACCAAAAAATTATGGATGCTAACGAAGCATGGGCTCTTGCTTTTAAGTGCCCTTACATTTATACATTGGGAGCTACAAAACAGAGTATCGAAAATGCTGATATTGTTATTGCAAATTCTGATTACATCAAAAAATCATTTATCCCTCATCTGGTTAATCTTGCGGAAAACCGTCCTGCACATACAAAATGGGTTACTTTAATTGAAGGGGATGCAGAGTTTTACCTGAAACCGCAAGATGAGATTAACCGGCTTTTTGCTGCATCGGATTTAATTATCTGCATTAACAAATTCACTCTATCCTTTTTTCAAAGCATGACTAAAACTAAATGCGTTTTTATCGGTGTACCTTACCCCATAGATGAGATTTCAAAATTTACTGTACCTTTCGAAAAACGTGAAAGAAAAACTCTGATTTGTTCCTGGCTTTTAAGAAGAAATAATGATTATTTAGTCGCACGTGAACTTGGCATACCTTACTATGGCTACGAGAAAAGAATTCATCGTACTATGAAATTGATTATTCCAAATCTTAAGCAATACGG
>JBAYGQ010000389.1:0-3499 GCA_041666585.1 Bacteroidota bacterium | reverse complement strand
TATATACTATGCACCCGGACTTTGAAAACATCGAATTTGCAGATATTGAGGTAGATGTTACTCCTGAACCTACAAGTATTGATTACAACGAAGAATATCATTTGGACGGTGTTTCTGATACAGTAAGACAAATATATAATCAGATAAAATCTGAACTTCTCAAAACAGACCCATTTATTATTTTCAATCCACAGAAATATTATATTTCTATTCGTAAAGAAAAAAATGTTGCGTTTTTTGCAACAAGGAATAAAAAAATCAGATTGGTTGTATTGAAACCCGTAGAGGAAACAAGACAGGAAATAACAAAACATACTATAAAAGCGTTAGCACCGGGTGTACAAAAATTTTGGAATGGTCCCAGTTGTGCTATAGTTTTAGACTCAACAGACGATTTGAATGAAATAATTACATTATTAAAGAATTTAATAGCAAAATCATAATTTATTGTGATTGATTTCCAAAAGAAATGAATTCTTGCTTATTATTTTTTGAATATCCGATATTTAGTATTTAACGAAAACAATATTTATCGATTTTTTTAAAATAATATTATGAGATTAATATGAACTTTTCGCAAAGAATAGGTGAAAAACCCGCTTTTAAAGAAATACAATTACATCAAATTGATTCGGAATTAAGAATTACATTATGGAATATAGTTAAAATGTCCTATTTAGATTTTTTAGATAAGGCAAAACATTCTAGAATGTCTATATTTAGAGCATTTGCATTTACAACCTGGTTTAATTTTTATAAGCTACCTGTAGATCAAATTTCAATATATGATTCTGATATTGAAAAATTTATACGACATAGGTTTTTTAATGATAAATGGTTTGAAATATATGATTTTATCGAATTTATTATAAATATTGATTTTAATGAAGATATTAAAACTGAATTCATTAAAACATTAAATAATGCGTTAGAAAAGGAGTTTTCTGGTTATAGAATAATAAATAATATTGTAGCTCCAATATCCAATCAGATTGAACTGGAAGAAGTTGCTAATTCAATATCAAATACAAATAATTTAACAGCTTTAGAAGGTGTAAATATTCATATGAATAGTGCCTTAGAATTTATTTCTGACAAGAAGAACCCCAATTATCGTAATTCAATAAAAGAATCAATTTCAGCAGTAGAATCTACTTGTAGAGTTATTACCGGGGAAAGCACACTAGGTAAAGCATTGGATAAATTTGAAACTAAAGGATTAATTATTAATAATCAGTTACAAGCAGGATTTGAAAAGATATATGCTTATACAAACGATAAAGACACTGGTATTAGACATGCTATAGTAGAACAAGCCAATGAACCAGACTTTGAAGATGCTAAATATATGCTTGTTTCTTGTAGTTCTTTTATAAATTATTTAATTGGTAAAGCAGAAAAAATAGGATTAAAATATTAAAGTAATAATTCCTATTTTCAGTAACTCGAGAGCCCACTTTTTATCCTATCAGAATTCATTTTCTTAATTATTTTAAAACCATTTCCTTTCCATTTCTCCTTACCTTCTTATTTTTGCTCTCATGTTCTTTGAATCCCTTTGCGACCTTGGCGGGCTCTGCGTGAAAAAACAAAAAGAAGAACCCCCATCCTAACCTTCCCCCAAGGGGGAAGGAATTCTGAAGTCCTCCCCTTGGGGAGGATTTAGGTGGGGTTCCCATATATAAAAAAACGCAAATATCGGTGCATTGCGGGGCAACCTGTTTTAATAAGTTCTTTGATAAAAATAATTTACAAAAAAAGTTCCAGTACCGCTCTGTTACTCAAAAGTTCCCCATTTTTCAAAGGGGGATTAAGGGGGGTTCTCTAAACAAAAAAAACGCAAATATCGGTGCAATGCGGTGCAACCTGTTTTAATAAGTTCTTTGATAAAAATAATTTACAAAAAAAGTTCCGGTACCGCTCTGTTACTCAAAAGTTCCCCATTTTTCAAAGGGGGATTAAGGGGGGTTCTCTAAAAAAAAAACTCAAAAATCGGTGCAATGCGGTGCAACCTGTTTTAATAAGCTCTTTGATAAAAACAATTTACAAAATAAGTTCCGGTACCGCTTTTGTAGCTCGGACGCCCCCGTCTGAGTGCATTCTTCCACCTCATGTGAACGATGAACAGACGAGGGCGTCTATTCTACTTTTTACTTGTAATCATGGAATAAAAATCATAATTATTTATTTTATTCGTTACAACTTTATAATTTTGTTTAATTTGATTATTGAAATAATAATTTATACAGGAGCAAACTGATGGATAACCGAAATATCGCAAATTTGGATGAACAGGCTATATCAAAAGCACAAACCGATTTCCTCTCGAAAGTTTATGCATGGATGGTCGGAGGACTGCTTCTGACCGGACTGACGGCATGGTACACTTTTACATCGGGAATTTACATTACTATTATATCTTCTTCCATGCTCTGGGTGCTTATAATAGCTGAACTCGGACTCGTGATGTTACTTGTTGCAAGAATAGATAAGCTCTCAACATTTTCAGCAGGCGCGTTCTTCTTGCTTTATTCCCTGCTGAACGGTCTGACACTTTCGGTTATACTCGCAATTTATACGGATGAATCAATACAACGGGTATTCTACACAGCCGCCGGAATGTTCGGAACAATGAGCCTTTTCGGATGGCTTACCAAGAAAGATTTATCCGGTATGGGAAGATTTATGTTCATGGGATTAATCGGGATTATTATTGCAAGTGTCGTTAATATATTCATGCCTATATCAGCACTGAATTTTGCAATCTCTGTTATAGGAGTTGTCGTTTTTGCAGGGCTGACAGCCTATGACACACAGAAGCTGAAGGAAATGTGGGCGGTTCAGTTCGATGACAGTGCAAGAGCTACAAAAGCTTCAATACTCGGTGCATTGACACTGTACCTTGATTTTATAAATCTCTTTTTATTTTTATTAAGAATTTTCGGCGGCAGAAGATAAGCTTTTTTTTGAATAAAGAATATTGAATAACGAATATTGAATTTTGAAGTGAAGAAAATAAGCTTAAATCTCTTCTTTCCCATTTTTCAAAGGGGGATTAAGGGGGTTTCTCTTTAATTTTAAACTCTGCGAAACTCTATCTTAACTTTGCGTACTTTGCGGTTAAATCTTATTAAGAGCCTAACCGCAGAGTCCGCAAAGTAAAACGCAAAGTTTCGCAAAGCTAAAAAATCATAATTATTTGTTTTATTCGTTTCAACTTCGTAACTTTTTTATTTCGTTTTATTAAATTATAATTTATCTGTCCGCAAATGAACGAATACGACATAAATTTTGGGCTGAAAGCAGAGCAGTTGCTAATATCAGAAAACTATGACGAAGCTGTTTCCATTTGCAGTGAAGGTATAGCGGAGTACCCGGGTTACTCTTCCGCATACATGATTCTTGCTGACTGCTACAAACACAAAGGCAATATAGACGACGCTCTTGCTACACTCGAAACAGCACAGAATTTGTTTCCGCATCTTTGTTCTATACAAAG
>JBAYGQ010000388.1:0-3500 GCA_041666585.1 Bacteroidota bacterium | reverse complement strand
TATCAGGGACAAAAGGTCAATGACGATTTTGTTCGGTATGCCCATTGCTCAGGTACTGCTGTTCGGTTTTGTTATTACAAATGAAATTAAAGACGCTAAAATCGGAATTTATGACAAAGCAAACGATGAGATAAGCCGCCAAATGACAAGCAAATTACTTTCTTCGGGTTATTTTAAATTGGAAAAAATAATTCGTTCAGAATCTCAGATTGAAGAGCTATTCAGGCAGGGACAGATTAAACTTGTGATAGTATTCGGTGAAAATCTGGGACAAACTATCAGAAAAGAAAATACCGCAAATATTCAAATTATAACAGATGCGACCGACCCGAATACAGCAAGTATGCTTGCAAATTATGCAAGCTCAATTATACTTGATTTCAGCCGCGATATTAACAGAAATGCACAGCTTCCTATGGCTATTCAGCAGGAAGTTAGGATGAACTACAACCCGGAATTAAAGAGTGTTTACATGTTTGTCCCGGGAATAATAGCGTCGCTTCTGATGCTGATTTCTGCAATGATGACATCAATTTCTATCGCACGCGAAAAAGAAATGGGAACGATGGAAATTCTTCTTGCTTCACCTTTAAAAGCACCGCAGATAATTATTGGAAAAGTTCTTCCTTATGTAATAATTGCAACAGTTAATTTCATTTCGGTCCTTCTTCTTGGCAAGTATGTTTTTGGTTTGCCTGTTCACGGTAGTGATTTGTTTCTTTTTTCAGAAAGTTTATTGTTTATTGTGATGTCGCTGTCTATGGGAATTCTGATTTCTACTGTCAGCAAGACACAGCAGATTGCTATGATGCTTTCGATGTTTGCTCTTATGATGCCGACAATTTTACTTTCGGGGTTCATTTTTCCTATTGAAAATATGCCTTTTTTATTACAAATTATCAGTTATATAATACCTGCCCGCTGGTTCATTGTTATTGTTAAAAGCATTATGCTGAAAGGCGCTGGGATAGAATACGTATGGAAAGAAACCCTGGTGATTGCCGCGATGACGCTTTTCTTTATAGCTTTAAGTATTAAAAAATTTAAAACACGGTTGGAGTAATTTTAATTAGAATGAGAACAATTTTATTCATTTTGCAAAAAGAATTTATTCAGGTTTTCCGAAACAAAACAATGCTTCCGATAATTTTTGTTATTCCGTTTATCCAGCTAGTGATACTTGTTAATGCGGCAACTTTCGAAATGAAAAATATCAGAATGTCTGTAATTGATAATGACCATTCTACATCTTCAAGAGAACTTGTTTCCAAATTCAGCGGCTCACCCTTTTATAAAATTGCAGGTTATCCTGATAACTTCAATCAGGCTGAAAGCGAAATGCAGAAAGGTAAAGTAGATGTAATTCTTCAGATACCTAATCATTTTGAGAAAAATTTAGTTAAGGAAAATTCTGCAAAACTTCAGATAATAATTGATGCAATTAACGGTAGTGCCGCAGGTTTGACTTTTGCTTATACATCTTCAATAATTGCAGATTATAATAAAGAATTAGTTACTGAATGGATGAATTTTGACCCTAAAGCAAAGACAGGCTCTATAAATATTTCAACTTTACACTGGTACAATCCGGAACTTAATTACAAAACTTTTATGGTTCCCGGAATACTTGTCCTGCTGGTTACAATTGTCGGATTCTTTCTATCGGGGATGAATGTTGTCCGCGAGAAAGAGATAGGTACAATCGAGCAATTGAACGTTACACCCATAAAAAAATATCAGTTTATTCTCGGTAAACTTATTCCGTTTTGGATAATCGGAATTTTCGAACTTACTTTCGGATTAATACTCGGAAAGCTGATATTTCAAATTCCTATAATCGGAAATGTAGGATTGGTTTTTCTTGTTGCTTCGGTCTATTTGCTTGTTGTACTCGGTATGGGCTTATTTGTTGCTACAGTAACCAATACACAACAGCAGTCAATGTTTGTATCATGGTTTTTACTTATTCTGTTTATTCTGATGAGCGGTCTGTTTACGGCAATAGAAAACATGCCTGTTTGGGCGCAATATCTCGATTATCTTAATCCCATCGCTTACTTTATGCGTGCAACGAGAATGGTTTTACTTAAAGGTTCCACTTTCACGGATATAAGCAAAGATTTCTTTGCATTGGTCATTTATGCATTTGCAATTCTGCTTCTCTCATCCTGGAGGTATAAAAAAGTATCTTAACTTTTCTTCTTGGGCAGAGAAATGTGGATGGAAGTACCCTTGCCGACCTCACTTTCCACCCATAATTTTCCATTATGTTTGTCTACAAATTCCTTACACAAAATCAGACCCAATCCTGTTCCTTTTTCTCCTGAAGTTCCTTCAGTAGTATAATTACTATCAATTTTAAAAAGTTTATCAATAGTTTCCTGCGACATACCTGTACCGGTGTCAGAAACAATGATTTCATCTGAATTTTCCGATGAATGTACAATTATGGTTATGGTGCCGTTTTCGGGAGTGAATTTGATAGAGTTAGAAATGATATTTCTCAAAATAGTATTCAACATGAAATTATCAGCATAAACACTCGATTTAGGAGTGATGTGCTTGTTAATTGTAATATTCTTATTTTTTGCTATACTTTGGATTGTTTCGATGACATTGTCAACTATGTAGCCTAATTCAAGAGTATCAGGATTGAATTGAATTGTACCTCTCTGCGACCTTGACCAACTAAGTAGATCTTCTAGTAATGTATAAACCTTTTCAGCTGATTGTTGAATTTCGCAAAGCAGTGAGTTTATTTCTTCCCTTGTAAATTTATCAATCATTGAGTTCATTAAACTCAATGAGTTTTTGAATGAACCTACCGGGCTTTTCAGGTCATGAGAAATTATGGAAAAGAACTTATCTTTAGTTGCATTTAATTCGGTCAACTGTTTCTTTTGATTTTCAATCAACTGATTTTTTTCTGATAATATTTTGTTTTTAGCTTTTTGATGTTTGTTTTTGAAGAAAAAGATTAAAGCTACTACAAGTAATAACAGAATTGCAATACCGAAAATTACAGACTGATAAATCATTTCTTGATGTTTAAAAGCAAGTTCTCTTTCTTTCCTTCGAGATTCCATTTCAAAACGTTGTTCAGAAATTTGTTGTTCAAGATTAATATAGAAGGTTTTATTATACAAATCAGTTGAAATTTCTAAGTATTTTAGGGCAGTATCACTTTGTTTTAGGATTTTACTTGACCGGTAAATCAGAGAAGAAGCTAACAACTGATATACTTTTAATCCGTTCTTACAAGCACTATCATAAGTTTCTTTACTTAAAATAATCGTATTCCTGTAATCTTTTTTATCAAGATATAACAATGATTTATTAAATAAAATTTCCGGGATATTCAATAATACGTTATTTAGTTTACTATCATTAAGTGCATCATTAAAATAAGATATAGCTTTATCAAATTTCCCTTCACCACGGTAAATTGCACCTAAAAGGCTTTTGTTGGAGATAATCATATCAATATCGTTATTTGAAAT
>JBAYGQ010000387.1:0-3502 GCA_041666585.1 Bacteroidota bacterium | reverse complement strand
TAAAAGCCTTCTTGCGAAGAGATCCACGAACTGCTTTTTTAGCTGATTTGATTATTGGCATATTGTCTATATTATATTAAAACATAAAATAAATCAATCTTTTAAGATTTCTCTTAATTTATAAGTATTCCCATGCGAAAGCATCCCTAAATATGACTGAACTGTGTTCAGCTTCTGATTTTCTCTAATATTTCTAAACATTCTCCTCTTTGTCGCTGTTCTTAATACTCTATGTTTTGGAAAATGTACCCAACCAAGAAAATCAACACCAGAAACAATGGTTTTAATAAATACTTTATCTGGATGCATATTTAATTTTAATTTATTTTCTAAAAATTCTTTCATCTGTTCTAAAATATTTTCTAAATATTCTTTACTTTCTGAAAGAATTACAAAATCATCTGCATATCTAATGTAGTATTCTACTTTCAGTTTATGTTTCACATATTGATCAAATTCATTCATATAGATATTTACTAAAAGTTGAGAAGTAAGATTACCAAGTGGTAAACCTCTATACTCGTTTTCAGCGATAGCAGAATTCGAGTATTGATATTTTTTCATCTTAGCTATGGCGTAGATTGTATTACTTTGCACATATACACCATGGTGTATATGTGCATTTGTGTAAAAACTATCTATCACCTGCTCTAGAAGCCACAAAGTATCCTTGTCAAAGACGGTCTTTGACAATATTTCTTTCAAAATTTTGTGGTCTATGTTCGCAAAGAATTTTTTTATATCACATTTCAACACCCAGCAAGTTTTGGTGTTGTTTTTACTTACTTTCCTTATAAAACTCTCAAATCTGTATATTGCTTTATGTGTTCCTTTTCCTACCCTGCAAGAATATGAATCATATATGAATTTCTTATCAAGATATGAATACAAAATTCTATATATTGCATGGTGAAGTAATCTATCTCTCACCCTAGCTTTATGAATATCTCTAGGCTTTGGATCGTTTATTTTAAATGCTTCGTAATTGCTATGTTTGTATGTTTTATTTATTAAATCGGTATGTAGGGAAATTACATTAGACATTAGGTCTCTCTCAAATTCTAATACATCTTTTCGTGATTTTTTTCCAATTAAAAATTCTTTCCACGCTAATAGAAGATTTTCTAAAGAAATGATACTATCATATGTATGACTAAATTGGATACGGAACATAATATATATAATATTACCCCCCCCCCCGACTTTTGCCAGTACTAGCAAAAGTCAAAAGCTGTTATTTGGTCTGGATTACTTTTTACGAAACTTTACCAAAAATATACAAATACACTCTAGGACAAAAGATTGATACATTGTTTGTTGAAGTCATAGAGGCAATTTCAATCGCTACTTTTTTGTCTCGGGAAGAAAAACTTCCGTGGGTTAGGTTAGCAATTAGAAAAACTGATACGCTGAAAATACTCTTGATGGTTTTATGGGAAACAAAATCTATTGATAACAAGAAGTATCTTGCTTTGTCTCTCAAAGTAGAAGAAATAGGAAAGATGCTCGGTGGTTGGAGCGGACAATTATTAAAACAAAACTCCCCCGCCACAAAGACAAGGGAGAAATGAAGAAAGTTGCGAAAGCCCGCGAACCACCAATTGTCATTCCAGTCATTGTCGTTGCGATTGACGTTCACGTTACGCTCGTCGTTCCACTGGCTGAACGTAGCGAAATTGTATGAAATACCATCTATTTCACCACCCCTTGAAGATTCTCAGGGTTGAATTTTATTCCGCATTATAATGCGTCAGCATTCCACACCAAGTATTTTCATTTTTTATGAAGTTCTACATACATCACTCTATATCAAACCTTAGTTCGATATACTCTCAATGTATGGATACTGGATTCGGTAGTGGAAAACCGTAATCTTCCACATATTCACCTACCACCATTTATATTTTAGCATAAAAAAATCCCGGTACATGTTTTTGTACAGGGATAGAGGTTTGAGACGCCTCCAAAACTTTTTTTATGCGAACAAAGGACAAAAATCAAAGGGCCAAATTAAATCAAAGTGAAAAAATTCTAAGTGTTACTTGCGAAGACCCGCGAAACACCAAACGTCATCCCAGTCAAGGTCGAGGCGATTGACGCCCACGTTACGCTCGTCGAACCACTGGCCGAACGTAGCGAAACACCATTTACTATTGATGTCTTTCCAATGAGTACCATTTGGATGTTTATCTGCAAAAACCGGATCAGCTTCATTCACTGCAAATTGTGAATAGGGATCTGCAGATTTGAGCCCACGCAGTGCATATTCTTTCTCTAAATCGTCATCGCTCACAAAACGATCAAGTTTGAAGAAATAAACATCAACTTCATCGCCTTCACCTTTTGGTATAGAAGCTACTACGTCAGAATTAATGTACTGTTTACGTTTTGTTGCATCTAAAACTTGCTGAGAAGTAAGATTACGATTTACACTTACACGACGAACAATCATACTACTAAATGCTTCAACGCGTTTGCGAAATATATCGAGCCATTCGGGTCCGAGTTCTTTCACACCGAGTGTAATCTGTACCGCTTCAGAATTGAATTCGTCACGGTGCTTACGTAAAATAGCACGTAAAATATCCACTGCTTTGTCGATCTGACCATCGGTCATTTCAACTACTTTTTCAGATGGGGTCATGTTTGTCATGGCGTCATCTCCTTATATTTGTTATAAAATATGTCAAAGAGCTATTGCTCCTTATTAAATAAGACTTCCTTATTCAACCTTATAAGTATAGCACCTTTAGAGACAAAAGTCAAGACAGTTAAATAACTATAAAAAGTTATAATATGTATATGATCGGAAGCATAAAAGGAAAAATAATACTAAAAACTGACAAGTTTATAATCGTTGAAACAGCTGGGGTTGGTTATAAAATAAACATTTCTCCAGATACTTTATCTAAACTTAAAAAAGAAGATGAAGAAGTTTTGTTTTGGATTCATACACACGTACGTGAAGATATATTAGATCTTTATGGGTTTTTAAATCGTGAAGAATTAGAATTTTTTGAAATGCTAATAAATGTCTCAGGTATAGGTCCAAAAGGAGCTCTAGGTATATTAGGTGTCGCTTCTATTGAGACACTAAAAAGAGCTATAAGCACAGGAGATATATCATATTTGACTAAAGTATCTGGAATCGGTAAGAAAACTGCAGAAAAAATAATAATAGAACTCAGAGATAAAATGCAAAATAAAACTGGAGAAAAAATGACTGATGCTTCCCTTCGAGACGAATTAGATGCATTGGAAGCCCTCAAATCTCTCGGCTACTCTCAAAATGAAGCACGTGAAGCTCTTAAAAAAGTTTCTCCTGAAGCAAACACAAATACAAAGATACGTGAAGCTTTAAAGCTATTATCAAGCAAGTAAAAAAATATCAAAATTCATAAAGCAATCTATCTGGCAAAGCTTTGCCAGCGAACTGCTCGTCGCTCAAGAAAATAATAGCCAGAATACCGGCTTTATTTTCTAAGTTCCTGCGCAAGGCTTT
>JBAYGQ010000386.1:0-3517 GCA_041666585.1 Bacteroidota bacterium | reverse complement strand
ACCATCACCGATTTCCAGAATTGAAATATCGAATGTACCACCGCCAAGGTCATACACGGCAACTGTCATATTTTTGCCTTTTTTGTCCATACCGTAAGCAAGAGCCGCGGCTGTAGGTTCATTAATTATTCTGCGTACTGTTAAGCCTGCAATTTCGCCTGCATCTTTTGTTGCCTGACGCTGTGCATCATTAAAATACGCAGGCACCGTAATCACGGCTTCTGTGATTTTTGTTCCGAGATAATCTTCCGCTGTCTGCTTCATTTTCTGGAGAACCATTGCAGAAATTTCGGGAGCGGAGTACATACGTCCATCAATGTTGACGCGGATGGAGTTCCCGTCGCTCGAAGGAGAGACATTGAAAGGAACCATACTGATTTCTTCCTTTACCTCATCAAGTCTTCTGCCCATAAATCTTTTTATTGAATAAACCGTATTGTGCGGATTGGTAACAGACTGGCGCTTTGCACCCTGTCCGACAATTCTTTCGCCGCTTTTAGTAAATCCAATCATCGAAGGAGTAGTTCTTGCACCTTCGCTGTTGGCTATTACAGTCGGCGTAGAGCCTTCCATAACCGCCACAACCGAGTTAGTTGTTCCTAAGTCAATTCCGATAATCTTACCCATTTAAACCACCTAAATAAAATTTTAAAACATTTATATTCATTTTTTTTCTGTCATTCTATTGTTCAAAACAAACAAGGCAGAAGAGCCTCAGACTCTTCCGCATTGAATGTTGTGTGTTATCGCATTTTTAAAAAATCTACTGACCAAATCTATATTAATAAGAATTATTTTTGAAATTCGGGGATGAAATTCATCCCCGTTTATCTTTTAACCAGGCATCCTGTTATTGTATCTGTACTTCTACTTCTTTCGGTTTTACCGGTTCAAGTTTAGGAATGCTCAGGAACAACATCCCGTTTTCGTACTTTGCTTCAATTTTGGATGCATCAACCAATTCCGGCAATTGAAATGCACGGCTGAAGTTACCGTATTGTCTTTCGTTTCTGCAGAATGCATTTACATCATCTTTCTTCTCGAACTTTTTATCGCCCTGTATTGTCAAAATATTTTCATCGCTAACGGTAACTTTCATTTCAACTTTCTTTACACCGGGAATTTCAATATCAAAATAAATTCCCTTTGTGTCCTCTGTTATATCAACTCTCGGCTGAAAACCTCCGAAAGAAATTCTTGGACGATTTTCTGGTGACGAAAGTGTTTTGACCATTTTATTAAATTCATTCGATAAATTATCCAATTCCCAAGCCGGGTTAAAACTGAACATCGGCATATCTATTACTCCTTTTAAAATTACACTTATATTATTTTAAAAAATCTTTCAGGTTGCGAATCAATGAACAAGTTCTTCTTTGGGAACAGCAAATTGATTTCTAACTTCGAATAATATATTTTTCCAGATACGTTTCTTCAACTTTTTGCCGCTATTATCATTCATTTTTGATAATTGATGTTCTGTCTTTTGTTCCTGAACATTATTCATTGGTTCCACAACCCTACTCCTAAGATAAAAAAATTTAATTATGAAATATTGATTTCAACTTCTCTCGGTTTTTCCGGTTCTTTTTTAGTCAGAGTAATGAACAGTACTCCGTTTTCGAATTTCGCTTCAATTTTATCCGTCAAAATATTTTCAGGTAAAGCGAATGACCTTGCAAACGAGCCGAAGCCTCTTTCGTTGCGAACTATTGATTTCGCAGAATCAAATTCGCGTTTCTTTTCGCCTTTAATCAATAAGATATTCTCTTCGTTAATTGTAACTTTAACGTCTTCCTTTTTTACACCGGGCATTTCTGCGTGCAAAAAGAGATTCTTTTCATCTTCGGCTATATCAACTTTAGGCTGAAAACTTCCGAATTCTACACTGAAACCCTTGTTGGCATCTTCTACAAAGTCATTTACTCTTCTTGCGAAATGCTCAAAACCTCTTACCGGATCAAATCTTCTATACATGGCTGTCTCCTTTATTTACTTATTAAATTTTATTGAATATTAATTTCTATTTCTTTCGGCTGGGGCGGTTCCACTTTGGGGAAACTAACCTCAAGCACACCGTTTTCAAATTTTGCAGATATTTTTTCCAAATCCAGATTTTCCGGAAGAATAATGGCTCTTTCGAACTGACCGAAAATTCTTTCGCTACGGATATAATTTTTATCTTCTTTCTTTTCCTCCGTTTTCTTTTCACCTTTAATAGTGAACAGTCTGTCTTCGTTTACAGAAACTTTTACATTTTCTTTTTCCATACCGGGTAATTCGGCATGAATAAAAAATGTTTTATCATCTTCTGTAATGTCAACTCTCGGACTGAATGCACCGAATTCGAAATTGAAACCTTTTTCAATTTCATTTGAGAACGAATTCATTCTCCTTGCTAATTTTTCAAAACCTCTGTAAGGTTCAAATCTCACCAATGTCATGGCTGTACTCCTTTATATAATTTTTTATGAACAATTTTAAAAATTTCAAAGACAACAGAGAGCATTACGAAAAGCGTGCCAAACTAAAAAATATGGCAATATGGCAGATTTTAATGAAATTTTTACAAAACAGAAATAACAGGTATGTCAAAATATCAGAATGAATTAGAATGATTGGCAGGGTGCATGTCAGTATGGCAGTATAGTTCTCGTTCCCAAGCTGGAGCTTGGGAACGAGAGTATAATTTAATTTTTCTTTTTATAATCTGCAATTGCAGAATTTAGCTTGTCATTAAATTCATCAATATTTTCGGGTGTAAAAAGAATTCTGTGAACTATTCCGTCTGTTTTGTCAATAACAATATGTTCGGTAAAATTAGCCATATCGAACTTTAGTGCGGGACGGAATTCTTTTAAGTGAAGATGTCCGTGAAACAAACCTTTAACATCAGATTCGGATTTAACAACCTTTTCGATATTTTCAAAAGGAATAGTGAATTTGCCGAAATGCGAGTCTAACTCAAGTCTATCGCTATAAATCCTATAAACCTGCCACAAGTTTTTCATAGAGCAGGCTGACGTGTGAATTAAATTTGTTTCCATTTCAACCTCAGATATTTTGATACAATTATTAGAACAAGACTTATAACGAATATTGTATTAATAAGTTTCAAAAAATCATATTTTAATTCCAGCGATAATAAATCGGTTTTTTGCAAAAGGAAAGTAGAGAATCAAGAAGATCCCTGAAAAATGGAAATAACTCATTCATAAAAGAATAAGATTAGTGTTTTGAGGTTTTAGAAAGAGTGATTGTAAATACAGAGCCTACGCCCAGACTGCTTTCTACAAAGATTTTCCCTGCACCATCGTTTGTTTCATGGTATTTTAGAAATTCTTTGCTTAGAATCAGTCCCAATCCTGTACCTTTTTCTTCATTTGTTCCGGGTGTTGAGTGATGAACATCAATCTCAAACAGTTTCTTGATATTCTCAGCTTTCATACCTACACCGTTATCCTGAATAGAAAGCCGTATAATTTTTCCTTTTTCTTTGGCATATATCCTGATATTT
>JBAYGQ010000385.1:0-3530 GCA_041666585.1 Bacteroidota bacterium | reverse complement strand
CAGAAAAACGGTACACTTCAATTGCTACCGGCAAACTCGTGAAAATATCATTTATTTTAAGTTTATATGTTTTAAGAAAGGCTCTCTCAAGCACCGGCTGGCTTACCTGAAACCCGATAATACTATGAAACTCTTCCGATTTATAGTTCCCTATTGCTGTTTGAATTACATCGAAACCATATTCAACCCTCGAATGAGGCTCTTCGGCTTGTTCATAAGTAATTACATCACCGAATTTCGGCTTTAATTCGGGGAAAAGTATTGGAACCGCTCGATTTGTACATAATGGATGCCCGTATATATCGGCATAATAATGACTCAAAACCCCAAGAGCAAAAGCATACTCGTTCACATTTTGTGCTTCATTAATTAAAGCATTTATAAAATCTCCTGTATAAACATAATGAAGCAAATGTGTATAGAAAATACTCCCTAACGGATAATAACCCATATCGGGAATTACAGCTCCGCCATAAGCATACGAATGCGCTACCTGCAAAGCACTATCTGTTGTCCTCGGGTATTTAATTTTTAATAAGGGTTTTATTGATTTTTCCCAAGTTCTATCAATAACTGCCTCGTGAGCTAATAATCCTAAAGCAAACGAATATGAAGGCAAAAGAAATATTATTACAATTATTCCAACAGTTAAGAACTTCTTATAACCGATTGCCCGGTATGACGGATGTTCTGATTGAATGAATGCATCTATCATCCCTTTCAACCTAATAACACAAGCTTTGAATTTGTTAATCATTTTACTGGATCCTTTATTTATTTAAAACCTCACATTTATTAATAATCTGTAAGGTCTGTGGTTTTATTATGATTCATCCTTTGTTGTTCGCACTAAACTGATTCCGGCAATAAAGAATATTAGACCGAGTATGCCATAAATTAAAAGTGCTTTAATATCGCGCATACCACCGGAGGTATTTACAAATATTATTGCAGTATAAATTAGACCTCCTATACCTAGTATAGTAAGTATCGCTCCGAAGATTCTCTTTAAATTCATGATTTTCAACTCTCAATTGTAAATAATATTTTTGTATAACTCAATTCTATAACAATTTGATAATAAGGCTATAACCATTAAATTCACCTGTAATAATAGGCTGATACTGATTATGTTCCATAATTTCTTTCAGGGAAATTTTAGTATACGAGTTTGCATTTTTTTCATGCTTATCTACAGCCCAGGTTGCTATATAGTAACCCATTGCGGCACCGAAAACACAATCGGAAAACCAGTGCTTATCCTGATAAACCCTTGAAGATACAGTCAACACAGCAGGAACGTAACACAATGCTTTCAGCCAGACAGGTTTAACATTTCTTGACAACACAGTTGAAATAGTAAAAGCCGCCGCAGAATGACCTCCGGGTATTGCATGATAATCCTGAATAAAAACCGACTCAAACGGATGATATGATGCCGGACCTTCTTCCATATATGGTCTTGCCCTACCGATTGTCATTTTCAGCAGAAAGGTTAATCCTCCGGTATAAAGCGAAGCCTGCCCGATTTCATAAGCGATTTTTCTTGCACCCATATCATTAGCTATCAACGAATACAAAGCGAATCCTCCGAAAAACACAACAGGAGAGTATAGTTCTCCGTACATTCTTCCGATTACAATCGGAAAGCTATAGTAATAACTTTGATCTTTTTGAAAAGTATTGCGGATTGGCTGGTCTGCAAACATAGATAAACCTGTGCCTATACCAATCAGTCCGATTTTGATATAATCATTTCCGTCCCATTTTGCAGGTTGCTTTATAAAATCAACTGTTTCATCTGCGAACTTGGAAAATGTATATTTGTTTTGCGCAAATACCGGAGATACAGATATAATTACAAATATCATAAAAAAAACGAATTTTTGTTTCATTGTATCCACCTATTTTTTTTCATCTTTAATACCTTAACCATCCAAATATATTCTATCAGCATTAAATGGGACTAAAAATCACTTAACGAACGGATAATCTGTATATCCTTTTTCATCAGCCGTATAAAACAAATCCATTTTGAGATCTTTTGATAATGCCCAATTATTTTTAAACCTCTCAACGAGGTCAGGATTGTTAATAAAAGGACGCCCGAATGCTACTAGCTCACCAAGTCCGCTTTGAATATCTGCCTCAGCTCTCTCCATATCATAGTTGCCGGAGAGGATAATTGTGTTTTTAAAATTATTTCTAATCAGTTTTTTAATTTCCATCGGCACTGCCGGAGAACCCATGGCTGAATGGTCAACCATGTGGATATAAGCTATTCCAATACTATTGAGTTGTAAAGAAAGATAATTATAAGTTTCGTCTATTTCCGGATAAGGCGGCATATCGCTTGCTATCCCGTAAGGAGACAAACGAATACCGGTTTTTCCTGTTCCGATTTCATGAGCAACGGCAGATACAACTTCAATAACAAAACGGCTTCGGTTTTCAATAGTTCCACCATAGTTATCTTTACGGATATTGCTTACAGGCGACAGGAACTGCTCGAGCAAATATCCGTTAGCTCCATGCAATTCCACACCGTCAAATCCTGCATCCATAGCGTTTTTTGCCGCGCTAACAAATTCAGCTTTTGTCCGTAAAATATCTTCTTCTGACATTTCTTTTGGTATAGGAAAATCCTGCAACATTTTAGAGTCAGTCCACATCTGTCCTGCGGCTTTTACTGCCGAAGGTGCAAGTATCTGCGCCCCTTCCGGCATATTTAAAGGATGACTTATCCTGCCGGTATGCATAAACTGAATAAATATTTTACCGCCACCTTCGTGAACTGCCGATGTTACTTTCTTCCAGCCTTCAATCTGCGGTCGGCTGTAAATACCGGGTATGCGTGCATATCCCAACCCATTAGGTGATGGTGCAGTACCTTCAGTTATAATTAATCCCGCACTTGAACGCTGTTTGTAATACTCTGCCATCAGTTCGTTTGGCACATTCCCGATTGCTCTGCACCTTGTCATAGCCGACATTACTATACGATTTTCTACTCTCATTGAACCAATTTTGAATGAAGTGAATAATTTTAGATCTTTCATAAATTTCCTTTTTCCGCAAATTTGATCAATTCTGCATTAAACTTATTAGTTTCCTCTAAGAACAAACTATGACCGCTTTTCTCAAAAACAACAATTTGTGAATTCGAAATTCCCTCTTTCATCTGTTCAGCCAGTTCGAAGCAACAAATTTTGTCTTTTTTGCCATGCATTATTAATGTCGGAATTTCGATTTTTACCATATCTTTTCTAAGGTCTGTATCGCGTAATGCGATTAAGCATTGGGCTGTTGCATGAGAAGAAGCGCTTAAACAAATCCCATTCAACCAACTTCCGATTCCTTCGTTTAACGATGTTTCAGTAGCTGAAAATATTTTTGCGAAATCTGATAATAACTTGGGTCTGTCTTGATAATTCAATTTAATTAAATCATCAACCGCACTTTTTGGAAAATTGTATGGAAAATCATTGCGTTGAGTCCAAATCGGTGCTGCGGCTCCGAAAAAGCCAGTT
>JBAYGQ010000384.1:0-3534 GCA_041666585.1 Bacteroidota bacterium | reverse complement strand
TCTATTAATATTATGAAAAAAATAATTATTGCTATTGACGGTCCTGCAGGTTCAGGAAAAACTACAACAGCAAAAGAGCTTGCCAAAAGACTCGGACATATTTACATTGATACCGGTGCTATGTACCGCACTGTTACTCTTGCCTGTCTAAGGAGCGGACTTGCCTTGGAAGAATCGCTTATCTGCGGTTTACTTGAGGATATTGATGTTACTATGCAATTAGTTGATGGCGAGCAGAAAACTTTTTTAAATGGGGAAGATGTTAGTCGCGACATCCGTTTGCCGGAAGTAACAAAACATGTTAGCCCTATTAGTGCAATCCGCTGTGTACGTGAGAAGATGGTGGATTTGCAACGAAAGCTCGGTGAATCGCGTGCCGTTGTTGTGGACGGTAGAGACATCGGTACAACTGTTTTTCCTTCTGCAGAATTAAAAATATTTTTAGTCGCTTCTCCCGAAGCACGTGCAGCACGAAGAACACTTGAACTGCAGAACAGCGGAGTTCCGGCTGATACCGATGAGATAAAAGAGCAGATAATTGCACGCGACAAATTCGACAGCACAAGGGAAATCAGTCCTCTACGAAAGGCTGACGATGCAATCGAAATTGACACTTCCTCTCTGACAATAGAACAGCAGACAGAATTAATATATAATTTAGCTTCAAAGCTTATTTCCGATAATTCATAAAATTTTAATTCTTCAGATTCGTCAAATTTTGCATAACACAGCGTCAATACTGTGAAATAAGCTTATTTTAACTGAGGATATTATGATTGTTTCTATAGATGATTCGGCTGGTTTCTGCTGGGGTGTGGTTAAAACAATAGATAAAATTGAAGAAGTATTGGAGTCCAACCACGACGACCGCATCTGTGTTCTCGGCGAAATTATCCATAATCCGCGTGAAATTGAAAGATTGGAAAAGCAGGGACTGAAAACTGTTTCCTACAATGATATGAAAAGTCTTTCATCACATCCGCATAAGCTGATAATAAGAGCCCACGGTGAGCCTCCGAGTACTTATGCCAAAGCCGAAGAACTCGGTATATCATTAGTAGATGCTACCTGTCCGCTTGTGCAAAATCTTCAGAAAAGAATTAAAAAAGCATATCTCGACGGTTTCCAGATAATTATTTTCGGACAGAAAAACCATCCTGAAGTTATAGGACTAAGAGGCGTTTGCAATGACGAATGTATTGTTCTTACCTCACTCAACGAGCCTCAACTAAATATTGACTTTAGCAAAAACACCATACTTTTTTCGCAGACTACTATGGAAAGGTGTGAATTCAACAAAATAAAATCTGAGCTTGAGACTAAGTTTAATAATTTGCAGGACAGTACCGCTCCGAAGTTTCTGGCAAAAGATACAATCTGCAAATATGTAGCCGACAGGGAAGTGTTTCTGCAGAAGTTTGTCCGCGATAATGATTTGGTTTTATTCGTAGCAGGAAAAAACTCATCCAACGGAAAAAGTCTATATCATATATGCAGGAAAGCAAATGAAAATACGCATTTTATCGAGGGCATTGACGAAATTGATACCGGCTGGTTCAAAGATGTCGAAAAGGTCGGTATAACAGGAGCTACAAGCACTCCTCAATGGTATCTCCAATTAGTGAAAGAAGAAATCGAGAAAATGATTTGAAATAATTATAGTTATTTTTTAGGATAAAATACATTAATTTAGTTTGTTAGAATAAAGCATATTTTCTGAAACTAAAATTGTGAAATAATGCAAAAAAATAAAATGAAAATTTCCCGGAATAAGTTCCTACTATGTTCTGCAGTTGTTATCATTCTTTTGTCGCTTTCTGTCTTAATTTATTCTAAAAGCGGTACAGTAGCCAAGGCGGCACCGGCTCCGTTGGCTACGGCATCTTTCCGCTATGTTAAAAATGAAGCCTACGGTCTCGGTGAAAATTGGAATACAAAGTCGGATATAAATTTATTACGGCGGGAACAGGATATTTTCAGATTCTGCCCGAAGCCACTACACGCGGAAACGGTAGAAAATGCTTCGATATAAGATTCAAAGTAAGTTCTCTCGAAAGTCTTCGCTGGATTTATTACGTTGAGGATGCTTACCGTACTGTCCTCGATATTGCCGGTATCTTCCCCTGGGAGTTTGAACAACACGTAAGGGAGGGTAAATACAAGCGGGATTTCAAGGCAAAGTTCGACCAGGTAAATAACATAGCTTATGCAAATGATAAGAAGCATAAAGTTCCTGAATATGTTCACGATATAGTTTCGGCTTTTTACTACGTACGCACAATGGATTTGCGATCAATGAAAAAAGGACAGATTTTCAATCTGTATAATTTTTTCGATGATACTACTTATACTCTCGGAGTGAAGTTAGTCGGCAGGGAAACTATAAGCGTGGAAGCCGGAAAGTTTAAGTGTGTGGTTATTCAGCCTCTGGTGGTCGAAGGAGGCTTATTCAAGAGCGAAGGCAACATCTTCATCTGGCTCACTGACGACGACCGTAAAATCCCCGTTAAAGTAGCTACAAAGATTATCATCGGTATGGTGGGTGCTGAATTAGTCCGTTACAGCGGTACACGCGGTCCGGTGGATGCAAAAATAGAGTGAGTTTTCTTCTTCAATCGTGTCATTCCGAACGCAGTGAGGAATCCAACCTTAAAGCTCTTAAAAAAGTGAAAAACGAATAGTGAAAAGTGAAAAATAATTAAGGACGTTGTCATTCTCGCGAATGCGGGAATTCATCTTATTTTCCTTTTTTTCTCAATTCTTAAACTCTGCGAAACTCAATCTTAACTCAGCGACCTTTGCGTTTAAATTTTCAATAAGAGTCTAACCGCAGAGTACGCAAAGTAAAACGCAGAGTATCGCAAAGTTAAAACAAAAATTTTAATTTGTTCTTTCCAATTTCATCTGTTTTTTATATTTTTACTGTGTTCTTTTTGTACTATTTTTTTAAAGGATGGGATTATGAAAAGGTTTTTACTTTTGTGTGCGGTTTTTAGTCTGATACTTGTCAGTTGTGGTGAGAAGAAAGCGGATGAATCGAAGTCTCCGGCTCTGAATCCACAACAGGAAGCGGAATTGTTCCAGAAAGCTAACACGATTTTCGGTAAACTGCCCGATAAAATGCCCGGTAGCGAGAACGATACACCCGAGCTGATTGCATTAGGTAAAAAGCTTTATTTCGAGAAAAGTATTTCGGGTAACGGCAAACAAGCATGCAACTCATGCCATGATATTGATACAAAAGCAGGAGTTGACGGTTTACCTGTTTCTCCGGGTGCCTTCGACGGCAAGAGCGGAACACGCAATTCTCCGACTGTACTGAATGCAGGATTCCAGTTTGTTCAGTTCTGGGACGGCAGAGCTAAAGATTTAAAAGAGCAGGCAAAAGGTCCTATCCTTAATCCTGTAGAAATGTCAATGCTCAGTGAAAAAGATGTTGAAAAAGTAATTTCTGCAAATGCTGAATATAAAGACATGTTTGCAAAAGCATATCCGGGGAATCCGAAACCGGTTACTTATGATAATCTCGCTAAT
>JBAYGQ010000383.1:0-3540 GCA_041666585.1 Bacteroidota bacterium | reverse complement strand
GTAATATCTCCCTGAACATCGTTTGATTCAATACGAAGTTTAGCTGTATATTTTTTGCCGGGTTCTGTTACCTTAGGCATAAATTTGATATTGATTCTGTGAATGCTGTCCGGAGAAATGTAGAATGGAACTTTACTGTCAGCAGTTTTGTTAAAGCCAAATGCACCGACATCATTATCTGTTAATTCCATTTTTTGAGCAAGTAATTCGGAACTTCCGGTATTTCTCAGGTCTATACCCATTACTTTAACCATTCCTCCTCTTACTGAACCAAAGTCAAGTTTTGCATTTACAGTAAGGATGGGACCCGGACCGCCGGCTGAACCGCCGACACCTTTAAGGTCTAAAGAAATCTGTCCTCCGTTAGATGCATTTGAGAGGAAAGTAATAGCATCAAGATATTTTCTTTGTTCAGTCGGTTTAAACCTAACCTGAAGTTTTTTTGATTGAAGCGGCTGAAGTGTAAATGCTCCCGGTGTTAATAAAATAAAGGCACCGACTTCGAGGTCATCAACAAAAACATCGTTAACAACAAGCGGAGTTCTGCCGTAATTAGTAACTGTAATATCTTTGGTAAGGCTGTCGCCGAGGGGTACACCGCTGAAATTAATTTCATTGACGCTAAAAATTAATGCGGCTTCGGGAGCGGGCAATCCGAGATAGCACCAGCGAACCGCCGCTAAGATTTCCTGGGCAAGAAAAGGAATTGATTCAAACTGCCAGCCGTTTTCGAAACGGTTACTAAAAAAAACAGCTTTTCCGGTTTTTGCCCAGCATTTCATACCCACAAGTGAATCAACAATGCCTTTATTATAATAATAGGTGTAGTCTTCACCGCTATGGTAGGAGTCTTCGCACTGGCATCCGTAATTAAAACAGTCAACGGGGAAAGATTTGGATTTATCTGTAATTTTAAAAACATCCAAATCGTTTACAAACATCCAGGAACTACCATTTTCCCAATTGTGCATATTAAACCACTTAACCTGCCAATCGGAAATTGTATCATTTTCTGTTCCATAGCAAACGTACGATTTCTCCCCGGAAACGCTTTGTCTTCCGAGATATTGAATTTTTAAAACATTTTTGAAAAAGTCATCTACTTGAGGATCTGTTGTACCTCCGGCATACTGATGATAAAGAGCTTTATGACCAATAACAATTACTCTTTTGCCGTGTTCAATCATATTATATATTTCGCCTATTACGCTATGTCCGCTTTGAGCATAACTGAGAGGTTTGTCACCTATTGGAAAAACTGCGATATCGAAATCCAAAATATTGTTGTTGGTAAAGAAAGTAGAAAAATTATCTTTAAGCACATATTTACCGTAATCAAGGCTGTACTTAATTGGTCTCCAATAGAAGTATTCAGCACAAGTAACCTGTCCTTCGGGTACAATTACGTTGATATTTGCGTTGTCAAGGTCGGTAAAAACTACGATTTTATACATCGAAGCCTGAGTTTTGTCACTTTTGTTATCATCTGCTACCGAAGCCCTGATAAACAGCGAGAAAAAGATTAAAATTAACAAAGAAAATTTAATTATTCGTTTCATATCATCACCTTTAGAAAATTTATTGACCAAATTTTTTCGTCAAGAATATTTATTACAATGCGAAGAATCCATAAGGAATTCTTCGCATTGCAAATTAATCTAAGATAATTTCAAAGAATTATCTGTTTAACACTACAGGTAGTTTTACCGATTTATCGCCGGTTTTGGCAATAATGAAATAAACACCGTTGCTTAGATTCGAACCGTTGAACATTACACTGTGCTGTCCTTCGGAAAGAGTTTGATTAAGCAAATGTTCTATTTCTCTTCCTGTAGCATCAATAATAACTAAGCTTATAGAATTAGTTATTTTTTCGCCAATTGTTATTTTGATATTAATTTTATCTGCAAAAGGATTTGGTGATGCGGTTATATTAAACTGTGCATCGCCTGCAATACCGTCATAAACCGAGGAAGGTTCAGTACCTTCACCCTGCAAATAAACCGTCATTGTTGCATTCGAAATTGAATTGGATTTAATTGTAACAGGAACATTATTATACAATCTTATCTCTTTCGGAGAGAAAGTAAACGTTACTGTTTGCTTGGCTTTTGCCGCAATGTTCAATGGAAGAGTTACATCCTTTAAAGTAAAAGCGTCACTATACTGCGAGGGGATAGACATTTCGCTGATAGTAAGGTCGGTAGATCCGGTATTGGAAATTTGCAGATTCATATCTTTTGTATTATTTATCGCTACTTTAGCGAATTGAATAGTAGATTTATCAGTAGCTATAATCGGACCGTTGCTGGCTACTCCTTTTCCGTTAACAGTAATTAAAAGCACGCTGTTGTTAACGGCATTCGATTTGATTTCGAGAGTTTCCGGGAACGGAGATTCAAAATTGGGGGAGAAACGTAATGTTAAATTGCTTGTTTGTCCCGGAGTAATTGTTAAAGGTAAAGAAGTCGTTACTGCGTAGATTGATGTATAATCCTTGACTGATGCGGATGTGATGACTAAATCTTCGGTACCGTCATTAGTAAGAGGAATATCTATATCTTTTGTTGTGTTGTTTACAACATCTCCAAAGTCTATCGAAGGAGTTGTAGTAGAAACCTTTGGACCTACTCCTTCGAGCCAGTTCAGAGAGTTCTTAATAAGTGCATCCTGAACAGATTGTAATTTAATCTGTTTGATATTCAAACCGAGAAACACTACTCTTCCGCTTGGTAATTCTGTACGGAAGGCGACACATGTATCAACTGTTTTAAATCTCAAAATAGGATATGTTTTCGGATTATTGCACTGAATACCTGAATGGAAATAATAAATTACGCTTGAACCGAAATCCATTCCATTTGTAATCGGGTCGTTCGGATAGCCGACTAAAGTGATGTTTCCCTGGGTAGCTTGCCCTTGTCTGCACCAACCCCTCGGTGAAACTCCGAATGAATAATTCAAATTGGGTGTAACAGTAGGAATTGTACTACCAACAAAAGTTCCCAGAATAAGAACAGGTTTTCCGGAATCGAAAAATGATTTGATTGAAGAAGCTTCTGTTGCTGTAAAGCCACCTTTATCACCGCAATTCCAAATCATAGTTTTCAGATTAGGTAACTGTGAGCCGACAGCGGCATAATCACCGGGAGTCAAACTGACATATTTAGGTTTACCGACTCGTGAAATAATTGCATCCAAAGAATATGCTCCACTTTCTTCATCGTCCAACACTTGGAAATTAGAAATATCAGAAGAGAAACCTGATATTGTAACTGTGTTTTTCATTGCAGTAGCATTATTCTTTACAGCAACTACCATTTCAACATCACCGGCACCGGTTGAAACGGGAGTTAGTTTTACGGTAACTGTTTTGGTCTGTCCTGCGGGAATAGAGATTTCATCAGCCTGGATTTCGTTTTTACCGCCGTTTACTTCCGAGGGCAGAACTACCGAGGCAGTCCAGTCCGCCGGAGTACGTGATGATTTAGTTAATGTAAGAGTATAAGTCTGAGTTGCTGAAGTTACATTTTTAATATT
>JBAYGQ010000382.1:0-3542 GCA_041666585.1 Bacteroidota bacterium | reverse complement strand
CGGTTTCTTCTTCTTCGAATTCAGCCAACATAATTGACCTTATCTCAAGTATTAATTCTTTAGTCATTCCTACGATTTCAAGCAGAATTTCCGGTTTAGCTTCCAAAAATTCACGTGCAGTTTCAATACCTGAACCGATAATATTTTGGAATAAAGTCTCCTCAATATCATCTTTGAATTCCGCCAGCTCAATATCGTCGGCACCTTCTTTTACTAAAGTAATAGAATATCCTGTCAGTTTGGAAGCCAGACGGACGTTCTGTCCGTTCCTCCCTATAGCTAAAGAAACCTGATCATCCGGTACAATTACCGTAGCACTGCGAATCTCGGGTTGTAACTGAATTTCTTTAACTTTGGCAGGAAGCAGAGCTCTTGTAATAAATTGTTTATCTTCATCAGAATATTCAATTAAATCAATATTTTCATTATTTAATTCTCTCACAATAGAATGGATTCGAATGCCCTTCATACCTACGCAGGCACCCACAGGATCAACTCTGTCGTCGTACGATACAACAGCAACCTTAGAGCGTTCGCCCGGGTCACGTGCAATTGCTTTAATCTGAATAATTCCGTCATAAATTTCAGGAATTTCAATTTCAAAAAGACGCGCCATGAATAAATCCGAAGCACGCGATAATACAAGTTCCGGTTGACCGGATGCACCTGAGCGCCTTACTTCTTTTACTATTGCTTTAATTGTCTGGTTCTTTTTGAATCTGTAAGGTTCGTTGGGGATTTGTTCTTCGCGGGGTAGATGCATTTCAACTTTATTATGCATTACCAAAATATCATTTCTTCGAATCTGGTAGATTTCACCGATAATGATTTCACCGACTTTTGAAATGTATTCATTATAAATATTGTCTTTTTCAATTTCCCGTATGCGTTGATTCAGACTTTGCGAAGCAAGAGAAACAAGTCTTCTGCCGAAGTTTTCGGAAATGTTATCAAGAGTAATTTCTTCGATAAACTCATCTCCTAACGAATACTCTTCAGTGCTTTTCGATTTTGCTTCCGCAAGAGTAACCTGCAAATTCGGGTCTTCAACTTCTTCAACTATAGTCCGCATTAGATAAATTTCGATATCTCCTTTATCCATATTTACAATGATATCGAAATTGGCATCGGGACCGTGCTTCTTCTTAACAAGCATTGACAAAGTCTCTTCGACAATACCCTGCAACAGGTCTCTGTCAATATTTTTCTCTTTCGCCATTTCAGCAAAAGCGTCAATTATTGTTTTTTTGTCAGCCTTGAATTTAGCTTTTCTTCTTGGCATAGTTCTGTTTTAATTTTTTTAACATAATATTTTATTTTTTTTCAAAACTCCGGTAATCAGCACCAACAGCCTCAATCGGGATAAATCCTTTTATCTTGACTTTGAAGCATCTACTTTAATACAACAAAAAATGGGCAATCAAACCCATTACGCTCAACAGTTACAAATATACGAACTTTATTAGATTTCAGCAAATTAAATCAATGAATATTTTTTAGGAATCTTTATTTATAAAGTCTGTTTGTGTACACCGGCATGGTAAGAACTCCTGACTAGTGGTGAGGATTCTACATGGATAAATCCTAATTCTTTTCCAATTGTACTGTAATCCGAAAACTCGTCAGGATGAACAAATCTTTCAACCGTTAAATGCTCTTTAGTCGGCTGAAGGTACTGTCCTATAGTAAGCAAATCAACTTTTGAATTTCTCAAATCCCGCATTACATCTATAATTTCTTCTTTGGTCTCACCAATCCCTACCATAAGTCCTGATTTAGTCGTAAAACCCTGCTTTTTTGCTTCCTCAAGAATACTTAGTGAAGTTCTGTAGTCGGCTTTTGGTCTGACCCGGGAGTAAAGTCTCGGTACTGTTTCAATATTGTGATTCAATACATCCGGTTTTGTCTGCAGAACTCTGTTCAATGCTGTTAAATCTCCTTTGAAATCAGGTATCAGAACTTCAATAGTAACATCCGGATTTAATCTACGAACTTCCTTTATTGTATTAGCCCAGATTTCGGAGCCTCCGTCTCTTAGGTCATCGCGTGTTACAGAGGTAATTACAACATGTTTTAAATGCATTTCACGAACTGATTCTGCTATATTATTCGGTTCTTCCGAATCGGGCAATTGCGGTATTCCTGCAGACACGGCACAGAATCTACAATTCCTTGAGCAGATATCCCCAAGTATTATAAAGGTTGCTGTTCCCAAACTCCAGCATTCGCCAATATTCGGACAATGAGCTTCTTCACATACTGTATGGAGTGAACGATTATTAAGAAGAGATTTGATGCGTGTATAGCTTTCTCCTCCGGGAGCTTTTACCTTCAGCCATTCAGGCCGGGTTTGCCTCGAATTATTAATTACAGTTCTATTACCTTCCATATCGGAAGGACTTGTTTCTTTATACATTATAATTTAAAATTCAAAAAGTAAATATCAACGATAGTTTATCCTTTGTAAATTTATCCTAAATAAGAGCGTAATGATTTTGACCTTGATGCATGGCGAAGTCTGCGGATTGCTTTTTCTTTAATCTGGCGTACTCTTTCACGAGTTAGATTAAATTTTTCTCCGATTTCTTCGAGTGTAAGGCACTGACCGTCCAATCCGAAATAAAGCCTGATAACCTCAGCTTCCCTCTGCGAAAGTGTTGTAAGAACCTGTTGAACTTCAACCCTGAGCGATTCGCGAATAAGCTCTGAATCAGGCGGTGGTTGCTGTTCGTTGGGAAGAATATCAAGAAGTCTGTTGTCCTCACCCTGAACAAAAGGTGCATCAACAGAAAGATGCCTTCCTGAAATTTTAATTGTTTCAGCGATTTCGGGAATGCTCATTTCTAACTGCTCGGCTAACTCAGCGGCAGTAGGTTCACGCTCATATTTTTGTTCTAATTCACTAAACTTTTTGCCGATTTTATTCAAGGCTCCTACTCTGTTCAAAGGGAGTCTTACAATTCTTGACTGCTCGGCTAATGCCTGCAAAATTGACTGCCGTATCCACCACACAGCATATGAAATAAATTTAAAACCGCGTGTCTCGTCGAATCGTTTTGCAGCTTTAATCAATCCAAGGTTACCTTCATTAATCAAATCACCCAGAGATAAGCCTTGATTCTGGTATTGTTTTGCAACTGATACAACAAATCTGAGGTTTGCTTTTACTAACCGTTCCAGAGCTTTTGTACCCGGGAAACCGCCTTTTTTAATTGCTTTTGCCAAGTCAATTTCAGCCTCGGGATGTAATAATTCCACTTTTCCGATTTCTTGTAAATATTTATCCAGCGACTGGGATTCGCGGTTTGTATATTGTTTAGTAATCCTCATAGACTATCTCTTGACTGTGTGTAATTTATTATTTAAAAATATCGCTTTTCCGACGTAAAAAGATATTAACTATTGTAAAATTCATCGAAGATAAGATAATACTCTAGAAAAAACTCAGTTATTTTCTTTGCCGATTGCTGTCTGATTAGCCAGAATGCGATTATAATCTTGCATCCTGAAAATTCCCAAAGCAGTTTGTACATATTTATCTT
>JBAYGQ010000381.1:0-3549 GCA_041666585.1 Bacteroidota bacterium | reverse complement strand
TCTTTATTTAGAAGTAGTTTTATTATTTCGGGAGGCGGAGGTAAAGTATCCTGACCAAAAAATGTTTGAAACGAAGATATTTTTTGGAA
Source organism: Bacteroidota bacterium (assembly GCA_041666585.1). Taxonomy (GTDB): domain Bacteria; phylum Bacteroidota; class Ignavibacteria; order Kapaibacteriales; family UBA2268; genus JBAYGQ01. Next base: position 3,460 of record JBAYGQ010000381.1, on the reverse strand, counting down.
ATGAGATAAGTTCAAATTATAAATACTTTTATATCCGTTCAAAGCTAAACTGAAAGGTTTTTTAATTTCCATAATTTCAGAGTAATGAAAAACATTTATGTGTGATTCAGAGTTTCTCCAATTGAAGGATGAATCATTAATATCAATAACAAGAAAAGAGCTATCTGCTTTTAAAAGTCTTCCGCTAACCTCTGTGCCGTTTTTGAGAACAAGTGTCAAATTTTTGTTAATATCGGCATCATAGCGAAATTTCGGATTAATAAAAATGTTAATAATATTTTTCCAATTTATAGATTCCTTTTTCTCATTCTCTGCAAAAATATATTCATAATTTTCAATAGCTAAAGATAATTGTCGAAAATCATTTTGCGAAATGCTTAATACTTTTGTGTAGGTTTTGTTCAATGAATCATATTGAATAACAAAATCATATCCTCCTGTTTTACCAACTATTGTCTTACAGGAAATGAAACCGTTTATATTCGGAAAAAGGGAGAAATACATTCTGTCGTTTTGATTAATTTCAGTACCGATACGTGGAATTGATATAATTTGAGATGATGTTTCTTGTGCAAATAAACCGGTAGTAAATGAAAGTAAGAAAAATAGTATAAAATATTTCATAGATTATTACTTTCAACAATTATTAAATAAATCAATCTCTTAACTTAGTCTTCAATTTGTATGTAATATAAAACAAACAGTTACCTAACCTGTGCGGTTCAGCATGATAAAGTAACTATTTGTGTGATATAGTTCATTGTTTATTTTTTTTCAAAAATAATTCTAATAATCTATAAAATTATTTATCTCCTAACAACTCAAATTTTGCCTGGAAGAATCTGAGATACTTAGGTTCGTAAACCATCTTCAAGCCTTTATATTCATGGCGATGTTTGTATAGTTCAATTATTCCGTAGGTGGCAACATCAAGATGCGATTGCATGTAAACACGACGGGGAAGTGTCAGACGCACTAACTCTAATTTCGGCATATTGTGCTCACCGGTGTCTTTGTTCCTGCCGGCGGAAACGACCCCCCGCTCCATTGCTCTTACCCCGGTTTCTATATAAAGGTCGGCGGCTAATTTCTGAGCCGGGAACTCAAGTTGAGGTATGTGGTCATAAAATCTCTTAGCATCAAGCATAACAGCATGTCCGCCAATAGGAAGTACAATAGGTATTCCGGCTTCTTCTAATTTTCTACCGAAGTATTCAACCTGCCTGACCCTTGAAGAAATACTGTCATCCTGAATGGCTTCTTCCATACCTCGTGACATGGCTTCCATATCGCGTCCGGCAAGACCGCCGTAAGTATGCAAACCTTCATAAACTACGACAGCATTGCGTAATTCTTCGAACAAATCCCAATCGTTGCAGGCAACAAACCCTCCTATATTCACGAGTAAATCTTTTTTACCGCTCATCGTTGCAGCGTCTGAGTACGAGCAAAATTCAAAATGAATTTCAGCTACGGATTTATTTTTATAGCCTTCTTCACGTTGTTGAATAAAGTATGAGTTTTCCATATTGCGTGTTGCATCAAGAACTACTTTGATTCCGTTTTTCTTTGCAAGTGCAGAAACCTGTTTCATGTTTGCCATCGAAACCGGTTGACCGCCTGCCATATTAACCGGTGCGCCGACTGTGATGTAAGGAATTTTATCGGCACCGACTTTATTAATTAAATTTTCAAACTTCTGAATATCTATGTTACCTTTAAAAGGGTGAAGAACCTTCGGGTCATGAGCTTCGTCAATAATAACATCAACGAAAGTACCTCCTGCAAGTTCCTGATGCAATCTTGTTGTTGTGAAATACATGTTACCGGGAACAAAATCACCTTTATTTATCAAAGCCCGGGAAAGCAGATGTTCCGCACCTCTTCCCTGATGTGTAGGTACTAAATGTTTGTAACCGTAAAATTTTTGGACATTAGCTTCAAGATTATAAAAATTCTTGCTACCTGCATAAGCCTCATCACCGAGCATCATACCTGCCCATTGATAATCGCTCATAGCATTAGTACCGCTATCGGTTAACAAGTCAATATATACATCTTCCGAACGTAATAAAAAAGTATTGTACCCTGCTTCTTTCACTGCTTTAATGCGGTCATCACGGGAGGTCATTTTCAAAGGTTCAACAGCCTTTATTTTATATGGTTCTGCCCATGGGATATGGTTTTCAGACATTTATTTTTCCCTAAGATTAATTATTAAACAACGCAAAATCATCAATTATTTTAAGATTTTATTCGTAAAATCGAATTGCAAAATTAGTGAATATAAGTATCACGGCAAAAATAATTTTTGATAAACGAGAGCAGGAGCGGGTATAGCAAGATTCTACTGCAATCGCAGCAATATAGAAAAGGTGTATAATTTATTTATACTTTTTTGATTTTATACTTCAACTTCTCTTCACAAAAAAAGAAGCTGAGAAAACATACTTTTGTTTACTCTATAAATCACTAGGCAGGGTAATCGCTTTGCTACCTTTTTTCTTATGTAAGGTTCCCCTTGCAAGCGAGGCAAATACTCCGAAAAAGCATAGGAATACAAAAATCATTAATATGGTTCTTATACTTAACAGCAACTGAGCATGATTCGATAATTTGATTTGAACATTTCCGATAAAAATTGAGAGGACCAGAGTTGCGATACTCATGCTGAACATTTGTCCTGTAAGCCTCATCGTACCCATCATAGCCGAGGATACTCCGTAATATTTTTTTTCTACAGAGCTCATAATTGCATTTGCATTCGGTGAAGAAAACAGTGCAAATCCGAGACCTAATATTATTAAAGTCATAAAAATATAATTTATTGAAGTTGTTTCGCTTAAGAAAGCAAGGAATGAAAGTCCTATTACAGTCAATCCCATACCGATTGACGAGATAATTCTCGATTCGACCTTGTCGGAAAGTCTTCCCGCAATCGGAGAAATTATTGTCATTACAATCGGTTGTGCAACAAGAATAATTCCTGCATTCTGCGGGGTGAGTTGTTTGATGTATTGAAGATAGAGACTCATCAGAAACGTAACTGCAAATGTGGCACTATAATTAATCAAAGCGGCTAAATTTGAAAAAAGAAATATCTGATTGTTTTTGAACAATGATAAATTAAGTACAGGATTTTTGGTTTTAAGCTGACTCCATCCGAAAATGAAGATACATGCAAGCCCAATCGGAAGCAGAATAATTCCTAACTGCGAAGGGAGTTTTGACAAACCGTAAATTGTGCAGATTAAACCTGACATATATAATAAGGAACCGAAATAATCCAGTTTCTCACCCTTAGCTTCCGCCCATTCGCCTTTCAGCCTTGAATATAGCAGGATTACAGCAGTAATTCCGAGTGGAAGATTTAACAGAAAAATACTGCGCCAGCCGAAATTTTGAGTTAGAATACCGCCGAGAAAAGGTCCGAGTGAAAGTCCAAGATATACTGAGGCTA
>JBAYGQ010000380.1:0-3552 GCA_041666585.1 Bacteroidota bacterium | reverse complement strand
TTTATCGTTTTAAAAAATATACTTAATTTATACATTAGTAAAGCCGTTATCCGCTGATGGCTTTATTTTTTTTACAATACGGAGATATTCCAATGGCAGAAGTTGTCTATGTTACTAAGGAAAGAGTAAAGGAAATTGAAGAAGAAGTTCATCTTCTTAAATTTAAGGGAAGAAGGGAAATTGCACAAAAAATCGCTGATGCCCGTTCCCATGGTGACCTTTCCGAAAATGCAGAGTACGAAGCTGCTAAACATGACCAGGAGTTACTTGAAATAAAAATCCATAAGCTCGAAACAATTCTGGGTAAAGTTCAGGTTATTTCTCCTGATGAACTGCCTAACGACAAAGTATATATTTTAACTAAAGTAAAACTTAAGAATCTTAAAAACAATTCTAAGGTTGATTACATCCTTGTTAGTCCCGAAGAAGCTGATTTCGAAAAAGGTAAGCTTTCTGTTACTTCTCCGATAGGGAAAGCACTTATGGGTAAGAAAATCGGAGATATAGCTGAAATCAGCGCTCCCGTCGGTAAAATGCAATTTGAAATATTGGATATTTCGAAATAAATCTAAATATTTTTTTTTCTGAAAGTGTAAATACATCTGAATTGCTTTTACACTTTTTTTATTTGATGTTATATTTTAATTCAAGAATTCTGATAAATACTAAGTAGAGTAATTCGTCATAAAACTACAAAACAAATATATTTTCTATTAACAATAGTTAAAATGAAATACAAGTTTCAGATAAATAAAAAAATTATTCAAATATTTTTTTCGTTTGCATTAATATCTCAAATTGTGCTTTTGTTGTTATTTCCAATCACTGTAAAAGCACAGAATGTCAACGATGAAAAGTACAAGCTTGCAGAATCATTCGAAAAAGGGGGAGATCTGGAAAATGCTTCCAGATTATTTATTGAACTGACAAACTCAAATCCCACATCAGAACTCTATTTCTCAAGTGTTGTCAGAACACTTCGTGCTTTGAATAAATTTTCTACTCTTTTGCCAATTATTGAAAAAAGATTACAAAATTTCCGTAATTCCGAAATACTTACTTTGTATGGCGAAATGCTTTGGCGGACAGGAAAACCTGACAACGCAAACAATGCATGGAACGAAGCGTTACAATATAAAACAAAGGATGGGAAACCATTTGTTGATGTTGCTCATTCTCAGATATCATTACAGCTTTACGAAAAAGCTATTCAAACTTACGAAGCAGGAAGAAAGGGATTATCAAATAAATTAGTATTTGCCGACGAACTCAGCCAACTTTATATCTTGACCGGGGATTACATAAAAGGGACAGAAGAAGTAATGAAACTTTTTGCCGTGAATAAAAATCTACCTTTTATTCAAGGTAGACTTTCGGCTTTGATGACAGGCAAAAATTCAAACGAATATATAGATGATATACTTCAGAAAGAAATTTCCGGTTCAAACAATGACCAGCAATATCTAAGGCTTTATGCCTGGTTTTTACGTTCAGTCAACAAACAAGAAAAAGCTCTTGAAATTTACAAAAAATTAGATGATTTAACCGGTAGCGTCGGTATGGAACTTTTCCGTTTTGCAGGTGAATCTAGAATCGACGGTCAGTTCGATATGGCACTTAAGGGTTATGATTTAGTTATTGCCAAGGGAAGGAACTCTCCTTACTTTCTGAGTGCTATGTTTGGATTTGCCCGCACTCTTGAAAATAAATCCCAGAACAATGAAAAACTGACTCAGGATGAATTGGATAACATAATAAAAAGATACAGAAAAATTATTAATGATTATCCGCAGGATCAGACTTCAGCAGAAGCCCGTTTCAGAATTGCCTCTTTGTCTGTTGAGCAAAGTAAAGATTATGAGACTGCAACAACTGAATTGAATCAAATTATCAAACAATTTCCCACTCTTCCTATTACAGCACAAGCTTATCTAATGCTTGGTTCATTAAGTATGCAAAAAGATGATTTTGAATCAGCGGCTAAATTTTACCGTCAGGTAGCTGAGCGATTCAGCAGAATATCTCCTTCGGATGCCGATAAGGGTTTGCTGAAATTAGCTGAATTAGAGTACTATAAAGGCAACATTGACACATCATTGACACTGTTTATCAAGATTTCTATGAACACGGGCTCTGACGCATCTAATGACGCTTTAAATAAAATACTGCTGATTGAACAGAATAAACAGCTTACACAAGCTTTATCAAAATTTGCAAAAGCGGAGTTATTGGAACTTCAAAACAAAACAGAAAAAGCCGAGGAACTTTACAAGGAAGTTATTAAAATCGCCGATGAGACCGACCTAGAGGAAAGAGCAGTAATTAAAATTGCACAGATTCTTTTCAAAAAAGAGGATTTCCTTAACGCAAGGGTTATACTTCAAAAAGCTTACGAAAAGAACGAAGATGCTATTTATGCTGATAAAATGATGCTTTTTTTAGCAGATATTTTTTCAGCAGAGAAAAATTATGACTCAGCTTTAAAATATTATACAGATTTAATCGCCAAATTTCCTCGATCGATCTATCTTCAAGAAGCAAGAGATAAAATCCGCAAATTACGTTCACTTAACAAAATTTAGTTTTTCCGGATAAGTTAATAATTATTAAATCTCAATAAAATCCGCTTTTTCCGAACCGCAAACGGGACAAACCCAATCATTAGGTAAATCAGCGAACTTTTTCGATTCATTCGCTTCATCATAAATGTAGCCGCAAACCACACATTTGTACTTTTTAAATGTATCGGTAAACGGTTTTGGATTGAGTTTTGACTTATCTATATATGTAGGAGCATTCTTGGGTGCCGCACCTTTTTTAACTTGCTGATAGTACAAATAAGTTAAGGATTCCTTACTGTTGTCAATTAATTCTGATTGAACCAATTCACCGATAAAAATATGATGTGTTCCAACGTCAACGGTTTGAATAACTTTGCATTCAAGAAAAGCGATACAATCGTTCATTACTATGGGTACACCGGTTTCCCCGTATTTAATTTCCATTCCTGCAAATTTATCAGTATCTTTACCACTTTTGTAACCGAATTGACCGAAGATATTAGAATGAGTATCCTTATGAAGAACCGAAACAGAAAAGTTACCTGTTTTTTGAATTAATCCTGCAGTAAAATTATTTTTGTTACAGCTTACGGCAAACCTCGGAGGATCTGCCGTAATCTGAAATACTGTATTAGCGATAAAGCCGTTTCCCTGTGTTTTATCACCGGAACTAACAATGTAAAGTCCATAAGAAATCTTATAAAATGCTTCATAATTAATCATTTTGTTTATCTTTCTAATTTTTTTGCATCAAATGTAAAATTTTATTTCTTTTATATTTTTGCTAATTCTACAATATCTTTAACTTCAAGAATCGATTTCTCATAGCCTTTAGTTGAAGAATTTATCATCGCAATACCTAATTCAGATAAAGTAGATACATATTTTGGCAAGATAAACCGAAATACAGGAAAAAGCCAATTGACATAACGATAATATTGCATTGTATTTTTTGCACCTTTTGTAGGTTTCAGAAATCCGGGACGAAATG
>JBAYGQ010000379.1:0-3561 GCA_041666585.1 Bacteroidota bacterium | reverse complement strand
CGGGACTGCCGAAAATATTTCCTATTTCGCTTGTAACAATCATTTCCTGATAACTGCGTAATCCGGTACCTGCAGGAATCAACTGACCAAGTATAATATTTTCTTTCAATCCTACAAGATAATCAATTTTTGCGGCAACCGATGCATCGGACAGGACACGTGTTGTTTCCTGGAATGATGCCGCAGACAACCAGCTTTCGGTTGTAAGCGATGCCTGAGTGATACCGAGTAAAATCGGCTCTGCAGTGGCAGGTTCAGCGGTACGGAAAGATGCTCCCGACTTACCTTTTTTCTTAAGCTCGGCATTGATTTCTCTGATTTTTCTTTTGCTGACAAGTGAACCGACTTTTTGTTTGGAATCGCCTGAGTCTGTAATAACCACCTGATTCTTAAGCATATCGTTTTCATCGAGAAATCTTATTTTATCAACATGTTCATTCTCGAGGAACGGGGAATCACCTGAATCAATAACACGTGATTTCTGTAACATCTGGCGAACTATCGTTTCAATGTGTTTATCATTAATCTTTACACCCTGCATACGATAAACTTCCTGTATTTCATTTACAAGGTATTCCTGCACTGCATTCGGACCTTTTATTCTAAGAATATCATGCGGGTTGATTGAGCCTTCAGTTAAGCGGTCACCGGCACGAACAAAGTCCGTTTCCTGTACTAAAATGTATTTACCGATAGGAACACTGTACTCAGTTTTGGTCTTTTCATCCAATGAAGTAACCATAATTATTCTCTGTCCGCGTTTCATTTTCTCGAACGAAACCAAACCGTCAATCTCGGAGACAACAGATGGATTCTGCGGTGCGCGGGATTCGAATAATTCTGTTACTCTCGGCAGACCGCCCGTAATGTCACGCATACGACCTAAGTCACGGGGAATTTTAACCAGAGGAGTGCCAATTCCGACAAGGTCATCATCTTCCACTCTGATTTGTGCTTTTGTCGGAATGTTATAGAATTTCAGTATTTTTCCGTCATCATCAACAACTTCAATAGTCGGAGATTTTGTTCTGTCACGTGTTTCTACTACAACTTTTGTAATATGACCTGTCTGTTCATCGTTAATTTCACGATATGTAATATTCGGAATAAGGTCACGGTATCGGATACGACCCTGAGCTTCAGTAATAATAGTAGAATTGTACGGATCCCATTCATAAATCATCTGACCTTTTTTGACCATGTCGCCTTCTTTTACCTTAAGAACAGCTCCGTATGTAGCATCGTATTTAGTCAGAATTCTGTCGCTGTCAGGGTCCATAATGTTGATTACACCGCTTCGGCAAACTGCAATCATAATTTCATCTTCGTCACCTTCGTAGCTAACCCAGCGTACATTTTCGAATTTAACCAATCCGTCGAACTTAGCTACAACAGAGGATTGTGATGCTATTAACAAAGCGGTACCTCCTGTATGGAAGGTACGTAATGTCAACTGTGTACCCGGTTCACCGATTGACTGAGATGCAATTGTGCCCACAGCTTCACCGATGTCAACTATTTTACCGGTAGCAAGATTTCTTCCATAACATTTTGCACAAACACCACGACGACATTCACATGTCAGAACTGAGCGAATCCTTACAGATTCGATTGCTGAACCTTCGATAGCCTGACCGATTTCTTCATTAATTACATCTCCGGCTTTACAGATTAATTTATTAGAAAGAGGGTCAACAACATCTAATAAAGCAACTCTGCCTAAAATTCTTTCATAAAGAGGTTCTTTAATTTCTTCGCCGTCTTTAAGTGCGGACATTTCTACACCACGGATTGTGCCGCAGTCCATATCTGTAATAATCATATCCTGAGCAACATCGTGGAGTCTTCTTGTTAAATAACCTGCATCTGCTGTTTTCAATGCAGTATCAGCCAAACCTTTTCTTGCACCGTGAGTAGAGATAAAATACTCAAGTATTGACAATCCTTCTTTGAAATTAGCAATAATCGGATTCTCTATCAACTCACCTGTTGAACCGGATAAAGATTTTTTCGGCTTTGCCATCAATCCACGCATACCCGCAAGCTGACGAATCTGCTCCTTAGAGCCGCGTGCCTGAGAATCAAGCATCATCCAGAAAGTATTGAATCCTTCTTCTGCATTCGATAACTCTGTGTAAAGTTTATCGGCTACTCTGTTCGTAGCGGTTGACCAGGTGTCAATGATTTTGTTATATCTTTCACCGCTTGAGATGACACCGTTCTGATAAGCGTGTTCAATTTCATCAATTTTCTTTTGTGCTGAATTGATAATATCATTCTTTTCTTTAGGAACGATTACGTCTGCAATACTTACTGATAAACCGCCTTTAGAGGCATATTTGAATCCGATGTCTTTTAGAGCATCAAGGAATTCTACCGTCTTGGCAAGCCCGGCTTTACGGAAACAAATACCGATGATTTGGCGTAAACGCTTTTTAGTTAAAAGTTCATCTAAAAATCCCATTTCAACAGGTACTATCTGGTTAAAAAGTACTCTACCGGTAGTAGTTGTAACATTTTCTCCAAATAATTTTACCGTAATTTTTGCGTGCAGGTCAATAACACCTGAGTTATAGGCAATAATTACTTCGTCGGCTGAATAAAAATGTTTACCTTCGCCTTTAGCTCCGTGTCGTATTTTAGTTAAGTAATAAACTCCAAGCACCATGTCCTGTGAAGGAACCGCAATAGGATCACCGTTCTGTGTGTGCATAATGTTATGTGGAGCAAGAATCAGTAACAAAGCTTCAAGTTGTGCTTCATAGCTTAGGGGTACGTGAACAGCCATCTGGTCACCGTCAAAGTCAGCGTTGAAGGCAGTACAAACCAAAGGATGCAATTGAATAGCTTTACCTTCAATCAATCTTGGTTGAAATGCCTGAATACCTAATCTGTGCAACGTCGGAGCACGATTCAACAATACCGGATGTCCTTCGATTACTTTTTCGAGAATATCCCATACTTCGTTTGTTTTACGCTCGACCATTTTCTTTGCACTTTTTACGGTCTTAACATGCCCTCTTTCAATAAGTTTTCTTATAATAAACGGTTTAAAAAGTTCAACTGCCATATCTTTCGGCAGACCGCATTCATGTAATTTCAATTCCGGACCCACAACAATAACTGAACGTCCTGAATAATCAACACGCTTACCAAGTAAGTTCTGACGGAATCTTCCGGTTTTGCCCTTTAAAGTATCAGCAAGTGACTTTAATGCTCTTTGCGATTCACTCCTTACAGAGCGTCGGCTGTTATCAAACAAGGCATCTACGGCTTCCTGAAGCATTCTCTTTTCATTTCGCAGAATTACTTCCGGTGCTTTAATATCTATTAATCTTTTTAAACGATTGTTACGAATTATAACTCTGCGATATAAATCGTTAAGGTCTGATGTTGCAAACCTGCCGCCTTCAAGAGGCACAAGGGGTCTCAAATCAGGTGGAGTTACAGGTACTACGTCCAGAACCATCCATTCGGGTCTGTTGCCGAACATTCGGGAAGAAGGAGTACGGAAAGCATCAAGAATACGGAGACGTTTAAGCAATTCAGTCTTTTTTTGTT
>JBAYGQ010000378.1:0-3599 GCA_041666585.1 Bacteroidota bacterium | reverse complement strand
GACGGCTCCGATAAGACCGCCTGCCGTGTTGTACAAAGCTTCGGAGATACCGATTGACAACTGAATTGCAGATACTGTTCCGCTTGATGCCAATGCGGAGAATGCACGAATCATACCGATTGTTGTTCCGAGCAAACCAATCATAGTTGCAATAGATGCTACGGTTGACATAATAACAAGATTCTTTTCCAACAGAGGTGTTTCAAGGTTCATTGCTTCGTCAATTGCTCTCTGAGTTTCGGTGATTTTCTTTTCTGCAGAAAATTCGGGATCTTTCTCTACGTCCTTGAAACGGGATATAGCCGCCCGCATAACATTGGCGACCGAACCCCGCTGGGCATCGCAGTCATTAAGGGCTCCCTCCATATCGCCTTTTGTTAGCTTATCAATCATTGCCTTCAAAAATACAGAAGGATTTCCTTTACCCTGTGCTTTATTAATTGATAAAAGTCTTTCGAAAATAAATGTAACTGAAATAAGTATCAAGCCAATCAGTACTCCAACCAGAGGACCGCCTGTGTGAATCGTTCCGAGAACGTTACCCGGAAACGGCTCAGAGCGTAATGCACCGTTTTTAAAGTTGCCGGGATTACCCATAATGAACCACCAGATAACGAATATACCGATTAACTGGGAGAGTACGATAACTGCTAAATTAAAAAAGTTTTTCATAATTTAAACCTCGTAATAATTAAACTATTCTGAAATATGTTTGATTGCTTTTTCTAATGTTTCTTCAATAGAGAAAACCAATGTAAGCTTGGTTATAACAAAGATATTTTCAATTGATTTGTTGATATTGCAGAGGATAATCTTGCCGCCTCTTTTTACAAAATTCGCATGTGCGGAAATCAGCACACCCAGAGCTGTAGAGTTCAGATATGTCACCTTATCCATATTGATAATCAACAGGTTCTTTTGCTGTTGTGCTACTCCCAAAAGGGTTTCGCGGAGTTTGTCGGTTTCTTCTCCACCGATAAACTGTCCTTTCAGGGTAAGAATCACTCCGCCAATTTGTTCTTCGATTTTTATCTGCGACATTTTAGCACCTTAAAAACTATACTTAAAAAATAAAATATTAAGAACAACAAATTTACTAAAATTTCTAAAATTAAAACATAAATATTTTAAAAATTTAGTATAAAGAAAATCTTTTCCAGAATTTGTGTAAAATAACTTACTTTATGACTCCCCACAATGCTATAAAGTTACAAATTTCATTTACTCAAAGTAATCTTATAAAAAATGAAGTTGAAAATTCTAAAACAGGAAAATATTACTTGTCTAATAATATTATTCTTTGTAAGTTTAGTTTATAAATTACCATTCAAAAAAAAAGGTAAGTTTATGAAGAAATCCCAGATATTTTTTTTCTTCTTTTTGCTAAGTTCTATAAATCTTTTCTCTCAGTGGGAAAGAGTTACGAACATACCTGTACCCTACAACACTAATTATTATCTCGAAGTTTTTTTTCTTCCCGATGATCCACAGTATGGTTGGATATGCGGTTACAACGGTATAGTGATAAGAACAACCGACGGCGGAGAAACCTGGCAGGGAACAAAATTCTCTACAAGCAATGGATTAGGTCAACTCGAAAGTATCTCGTTTTTAAATAAACTTATAGGATACGTTTCAGGCGAAGGAAAAATTTTCAAATCCACAGACGGGGGTGCTACATTTCAGGATATTACTGACAGGAGACAAGTTTTTTATTTATGGGGAAATTATTTTATCACTCCTGATATCGGAGTTGTTGTCGGCGGAGGATGTGATAGTGTTCAATCCTTTTTTCGTACTACAGACGGGGGAATATCATGGTCGCTTACCAGAACAAGTATCCCAAACACAGGACTAACTGATGTTATTCTTTTTGCACCGGAGGGACTCGGCTATGCTACAAGTAGCGGCAAAATATGGCGTACTCTTGACGGAGGCATTAGTTGGAGTCCGTATGCAGTATCGGGAGCAGAGGATTGGCAGGAAGACTTATGTGTTAAAAACAAATCTTTTCTTGTTCCTTTTTCCGAAGGTTGTACAGGAGGCAACTCGGATAAAGGCGGTATGCGTATGTCAACTGACGACGGAGTTTCATGGAAAGAATTCAAAACTTCTCAACCGATGTTCGGAACTTTTCTGCACGATGAACTCAGAGGCTGGGCAGTAGGCTGGGAAATGAATGTCTGGTACACACGCGACGGAGGAAATAACTGGGTACTGAAAAATGACGGAATACCGACAGGTATAAGTCTTGATGACATCTGCTTTGTGAATGATACCATCGGTTGGCTTGTTGGCGACGGTGTTTATAAAACCACATTAAGTGCTTTAGGTATATCAGCAGTTTCGGATACAAAAACCGGTAATATTTTTTCAATATACCCGAATCCTGTTTCAGACTTTCTGAATCTAACTTTTGGAATAAATTATGCTACTAATCTTCAGATAAATATTTACAACGAATTAAGCATATCTGTTTTTAGTAGGAACACACAGAACGAAAATATCGAAAACTATAAAATTGACACGAAAAACCTTCCATCAGGCGTGTATTTCTGCCAAATAAAAGCAGACAGTTATTCAGAAACAAAGAAATTTATAGTGTTCAGGTAAGAAATACTATCGTCATGCCATTTCTAATAGGTTTTAATTCTTTAATTCTATAATTTCATTAGAACTATTGCAAATTAGCTTTTAGTTGCAACAACATGAATATCATCTCCGCTTTGAGATGAGGATATTATTTTGAATTGCGCCGCATCTTTAAGTGAGTTGATAGCAAAATCATCGAAAGAATGTTTGCCGTTACCGATTATTTTCGGAGAAATAAAGAAATGGATTTCCTGTACAAGGTTTTCATTTAAAAAAGAAGAATATACTGAAGCACCGCCTTCTACGAGTAAAGATGCAATCTGATGTTCGTCATACAATTTCTTTAGTGCTTGGCTAAGAATGATTTTTCCTTTTTGGTCTGTATTTGATGCAATCACATTAATACCTTTATCTCTTAAACTTTTTGCTTTCGATGACAAAGATTCATCAGTATTGCATAAAACAAAAATTCCGGTTTTATCTGAATTTTTATAGGCATTTATCGAGAGCGGTAATTTTAGTTTAGAATCCAGAATTATTCTTTTAGGATTTCTGCCTTTTACATTTCGTACTGTCAGGGAAGGGTTGTCATGAAATGCTGTTTGTTTTCCAATTAAAATAGCATCCGCTTCGGTTCTCAAAATGTGGGAACGGCGGCGGCTTTCTTCGCCTGTAATCCATTGAGATTCGCCCTTAGAAGTCGCTATACACCCGTCAAATGACTGAGCTACTTTCAAAATTACATAAGGCATTCCCGTTGTTATATGATGAATAAAGAAACGGTTCAACTGAAAGGCTTCCTGCTCCATTAGCCCGACTTCTACTTTAATTCCAGCTGATTTTAATTTTGCGATTCCCTTTCCTGCAATCAATGGGTTCGGATCTGTTATTGCAATGACTACACGGCTGATTTTTTTCTGAATTATTGCATCAACGCAAGGTGGAGTTTTACCAAAATGGGAACAGGGTTCGAGGTTGATGACTAAAGTAGTACCTTCTAAATCAAT
>JBAYGQ010000377.1:0-3608 GCA_041666585.1 Bacteroidota bacterium | reverse complement strand
TTATTTTCATTTACTCCGTCACTGTAACCTGAAATAATTTCTCTTATAGCTTTCATTTTATAGTTTCTGTCGGGATTTGAATAATCATCGGTAATGCCCCAGCAACCATACCTGTTATATCCGGAAAAAAGCGTGAAATAAAGTGCTAATCCTCCGTCAAGGTCTTTCCATCCCTCAATGTAACTTTTTTTAATTATATCTCCCATTTTTTCAGTTCTGTTTGCAAGTATCTGATTCCCCAGATTGGCAGTGCCTCCGCTTGCAGGCAAACCCGGTCCCCCTTCATAAGAAGTACATCCACCGGTAAATCCCCATTGTTTTGCTTTATTGATATGATTCAGTCTGTATGTACCCGCCTGTGCATTAGTGATTTGGTCATTTATGTCTTCAATCATTCCGTCATTAATAACCAAGGGGTCGGTTGATGTAGCCTTCGTTGAACCGAAATACAGAGCCGGACTTAATGCATAAATATAATTCTTCGGCTCGCCGAAAGCAGATTTTATATAATTCAGATGAGTATCGCTTCTGGCGCTCCATGAATGCTGTGAGGCAAGAATTACTCTGATTTTTTTATTGATTTCATTCGCTCCGTAAACCTGAGCAAAAAGATTTGATAATTCGACTACACGCCTGGCATAGTTCTGGTCGAAATTTATTTTGTAAAAGTCAGCCTGCGCCTTGTTGTATAGACCTTGAGTTACCTGAGACGCATTCCATACTTCGTTGCTGTTCTCTACATAAATATTAATATTTCCATCAAGATTATCTTTCAGATATTGAGCCAGAGTGAGAACATAAGCTGAATCGCAGGATATATGAATATTAATCCAGATGTCTTTTTTCAGGATATTGGCAAGTTCAACTATGTATTCCCAGCACCATCCGTCAATTTTACCGATTCCTTTCAAAGGTTCCTGTGATGCATCGTTAGGTTTTTTCCTTTTATCCCAGGTTGTTTTAGCAGGATAAACAGGCTCTCCGTCCCAGATATTCTGCATACCGTAGTATCTGTAGCAGGCAAAATCAGCGGCTTTGCAGAGATTAATGAACTCATCAGTGAAAATTTTATCAGTATTTAATTCGTATCCCGGTCTGTTTACTTTCAACTTAGTTAAACCCGAATTAGCAGAAGAGTTCAAAGTTCTCTTAGTATTTGTGAAACTCAGAAAAACCATTCCGTGGTTCGCATTGGGATAGCCCCCGACAACAACATCAAAGAAACTTGTATTAGAAAGCGTATCATATCTTCGGTTTTCAATAGTAACACTTGTGCCTGTTACCGAGACGGTTGCCAATCCTTTAAACGAGGCTTTATACCTGCCCGAATAATTAATCCTGTATTGCTCAGGGTCATCAATAACTCCTGTCCATTCCGTTGCAGGTCTGCCGTCCAACAGGACAAGGTCGAAGTCGGACAAAGACCATCCTAAGCTGTCATAGCCTGTAGCCTTGCTGATTCTGTATGTATTATTAATAACATTTACAAAAGCACCCGTTCTTTCGAGATTAACACCCAGTCTGAAAGAACTCTGTGCATAAGCTGATGTAATCAGGCAAAAATTCAATATTAGAAGTATAATTTTTTTCATTAACCAAACCTCTGCATTAATCATTTAAACTTTTGCAAATTAAGCAATTTCTAAATCTTTAAAAATTTAGAATTAATTATTGATATTTGTGAATTGGAGAAATTATAAGTATGCTTTGTCATGCTGAACTTGGTTCAGCATCTTCTTGAATCTCGATGAACAGACGAGGGCGTCCATTCTACCAAAAGTTCCCCTCCTTTTCAAGGAGGGGTCAGGGGTGGTTCTTCAGTTCATAAAGTTAAAAGTTTGTAAAGTTCATAAAGTACATCAAAAACTTTTTAAATCTTGTACCCAAGCTCCCGCTTGGGAACACAGATGTATCCTTGTTCCAACGCTCTGCGTGGAACATTCTTCATCCAATTAGTAATTAGTCTTTAGTAATTGGTAATTAGTCGAAGACTATAACCTTCCTCACAAAAACCCTCTTTGCAGTCTGCAACTTCACAAAATAAATACCGGATTGCATACCCTGCATTGAAACAGCTATTTCCTCAGAATCCGCAGTCTTACTCAGCACAAGGCTTCCCATTACATCAAATATTTCTATTTTCCGCAAATCAAAATCTTTACTTTTTACAATCAGCGTTTTGTTTTCCTGTGCAATACTTATGTCATCACTTTTTTCTATTGGCTCAAAAACTGAGGATGGTTGCCAGTTGGGTGAAAATAAATAAATAGAGTACGGATTCGCTATTAAAATATAATTTGAAGAATTGGAGTATCTAAAAGACTGATATGACCAGCTGGCAAAACTAAATATTGAAGTATCATTATTAAAATTCCAAATCTGATTATGTGGTTTGCCGTCTAAAAAAGGGTCTCCGCTTCCAAATAGTATAAATTGGTCATTTGATGAGAAATTAATAATATCATAGGCATAACCGCCAAGTCGCGTAGTTAAATATGTTCCAACCAAAGTGTCGGAAGTCATATCCCAAATATAACTGCCTTTTTCGTTACTCCCGGCATAAGTTTTTGCACCAGCCAAATACCTACCATCGCTTGAATAGGATAGGTATGTATAATAATCATCAGAGTTGTCCTCCAATAAAGTATCTACTTGCCAGCCGTTCGTTGTGTATTTCCTTAACCTTCCTATACCTCTTTGGTCTTTTGTGAAGCCGTAAGTGGCACTTACAACAAATGAACCCCCGTCCGGTGAATAAGCTATATAAGCTATGCCTTCTGTAAGATGGTCTATCCATTTGACAATAGAATCAGCATCTAAATCATATATTAGCAACTTGTTTGTATCACGTTGAAATTGGAATGTGCCACTACTTTCACATATCCCCACTACAGCGTATCGTCCGTCTGGCGACAGAGCAACTGTAGCGGCTTGTACATTATATCCGCCAAATGTTTTTATAATACTTTTTGAAGTAGTATCCCAAACATAGCATTTGAAATTTCCTGATACCCCGGCAATTCTTTTCCCGTTAGCAGACATAACAGCACCATAACCAATAATTTCTGGTGCTTTTTGGAACGAATCAATAATAGCACCGGTTCGAATGTCGAGATAATAAATTGTGGAATCTAATGCAGCAACTATCTTGTTTGTATCGGGCGAGAAAGCGGCAAAATTGCATTCACGTAATGGAGAACGTAATGTGTTTACCCAGACAGTATCAAAGTCAATAGCTGTGGCAAATTGCATGGAAGTTAGCAGTAGTGCGAGTGTTAAAAGTAATTTTTTCATTTTTTCTCCATAGTTATTTTCAATTGCCACGAGATTTATCTCGTGGAGAGCAAGAGCCGGAGCGACCTCCCGGGCTTTAGTCCACTATCTAAAGATAGTGGCAATTTATTTTATTTTCAAATTAAAATCCGATTCCTCTTCAAATTGCCACGAGATTTATCTCGTGGTGAGCAGAACCGGAGCGGCCTCCCGGACTTTAGTCCACTATCTGAAGATAGTGGCAATTTATTTTATTTTCAAATTAAAATCCGATTCCTCTTCAAATTGCCACGAGATTTATCTCGTGGTGAGCAGAACCGGAGCGACCCACCCGG
>JBAYGQ010000376.1:0-3609 GCA_041666585.1 Bacteroidota bacterium | reverse complement strand
TACAACCGGACTGCACGTTGCAGATGTAGCCAATCTCCAGAATTGTTTCAAAAAGTTGATAGCTCACGGTCATTCGGTAATTATAATAGAACACAATATGCAGGTAATTGCTTCTGCCGACTGGATAATTGACTTAGGACCCGAAGCCGGAGAGGACGGAGGACAACTCGTCGCCGTGGGTACACCGGAGAAAATATCCACACTGAAAAACTCTTTTACCGGACAAGCACTGAAACAGTTTCTTTCAGAATTATAAATTATTTTCCGTCCGGAATAAGAGGCTTTTTGCCTCTGACAACAGCAATCCATTTAGGAACGGCTTCTATAAAGACGATGAAAAGTCCTATTAAAATAAGAGCAGTTAATATTAGGTTAATAATGCCCTGCATAATGTGCCCGGATTGGCTCAGCATTGGCAGATATATGCCGAAGATATTGGATAAGCCTGCGGTTACCGTTATGATTCCGATAAATACAAGAGGAACTAAAGTAACCCATACATATTTAATTTTACCTCTGTTAATTATAAAAGACGTTGCCACAACAAGTGCGAAAGTACCGAGCAACTGGTTAGCCGAACCGAACATAGGCCAGATTGTTGCAACAGTTCCCGTATATATGAAATATACAAAACTTGATACTACAATTAAGCTGGTGATTATACTTCCCGGCATCCAATCTGTCCTGCCAAGTGGTTTAATGATTTTACCGAGTGATTCCTGAAGAATAAATCTGCATATTCGGGTGCCTGCATCAATAATAGTAAGGATAAACATAGCCTCGAACATAATAGCAAAATGATACCAGTAAGCCATCAGTCCTTTGAGTCCGGGAATTGCGGAAAAGACTTGAGCCATACCTACCGCAAACGAGACTGCACCGCCTGTTCTGCCGATTACGTTCTCCCCTACTTCTTTGCAAAGTTCGTTCATGTTCGACATAAAGAAGCCCATTGAATGTAGCTGGTCAGCGATAAGGGGAAACTTTTCGACAGGTACATTGATTAAGAAGTAATCCATAGGTAGCATGCTGGTAGCCGCAATAAGAGCCATTATACTGACAAAACCTTCGGCAAGCATTGCACCGAAGCCGATTACTTTCATGTGCGATTCTTTGTCTATCATCTTCGGTGTAGTACCTGAACTGACAACTGCATGGAAACCCGAGATTGCTCCGCAGGCAATTGTAATGAACAAATAAGGGAAGAGTTTGCCGGGTATAACAGGTCCTCCACCCGCAGTGTACATAGTAAACGCAGGCATTCTGATATCGGGAGACACAACTATTATTCCGAATGCGAGAAAGAATACAACACTGAGTTTCATTATAGAACTGAGGTAATCACGCGGGGACAGGAGCATCCAGACCGGAAGCACAGATGCAAAGAAAGCGTAGATACCTACGATAATAGCAAGAGTATGTCTGTCATAAGTAAAGAAAGGAGCCAAGGGTGAACCGGGAACATATTTACCGATAATTACACCCAATGAAAGAAGAGCTACACCTATAATAGTTGCTTCGGTAGTCTTTCCTTTTCTGAATTTAAACATCCAGAATCCCATCAAAAAAGCAATTGGAATTGTAGTCGCAATTGTAAATACACCCCAGGAACTTTCGGCAAGTGCGTTAACGAGAACGATGCCAAGACCTGCGAGAGCGACGATAGATATCAGAATTGTGGCGAAAGAAGCAACGACACCGCTAACTTTGCTGATTTCTTTTGTTGCTATTTCAACCAATGATTTCCCGTCGTGGCGGACAGATGCTACGAGAATGATAAAATCGTGGACGGCTCCGGCTATTACAGTACCGAGTAACATCCAGAGAAAGCCGGGGAAAAAACCGAACTGAGCCGCAAGTACGGGACCGACGAGTGGTCCTGCTCCGGCAATCGCTGCAAAGTGATGACCGAAAAGCACCCATTTGCTCATCGGATAGTAGTTGTGTCCATCGTACAATCTATGAGCGGGAGTAACGTTTTTATCACTCAGTATAACGACTTTAGCTGTGATGAATGTATAATAAAAGCGATAAGCAATAAGAAAGAAAATAACAGTAATAAAAACAATCGGCATAGCGTTCATAAAGTACCCGGCGAATTTTTAAATTTTTACATATTACAATTTAATTATTATTTTTATGTTTTGAAAATCGAAATTATTTTTTAGATGTTTTGAAAATTTACAGGATTCTATATGTTAAGAAAAATCAAATATTTCGTAATAATTATCGGACTTTTTCTCGTTAGTAAAAACTTAGAAGCAAAAATAATTATGAAACCCTATCTTCAGGGAGTGTCTCAAAACAGGATTTACATTATGGCAGAATGTGATGATAAAATTCCGGTTGAAGTGGAGTTTTGGGATACTGATTCTTCAAACCACAGAATAGCTACAACTACATTTATGATGGCAACAGATAACAACCAACCGACTTTTGTACACAGGATTATCTTAGACAGTCTAATGCCCGACAGGGAATACAAATACAAAACTTCTCAAAACAGTCAGACTATTGAGGGCGGTACATTCAGGACAACTGTGTCCCCCGGGAGTGATTTCAGTTTTGCTATTTTTGGAGATTGCCGTTCTAATCCTAAAGTTGCATCGAAATTATCCGAACTGATAAAAAAACAGGATCCCTATTTCTCAATCTATCTCGGCGACTTGTGTATTAATGGTAAATATGATTCCTGGAAGAGAGAATTTTTTGTGGACAAGCAACTTGATTTAATTGCGGAGGTACCTTTTTTCAATACAATAGGCAATCATGAAGGCTGGTCACAAAATACAAAGACATTTCTGCAGGCACCTTTTTCTAAATCGGAAAAGCCGGATTATTATTCTTTTGATTACGGGGATATACATTTTTTAATATTGAATTCGATTGGTAATTGCAAGAAGAACAGTTTACAGTGGAAGTATGCCGAGGATGATTTGAAAAAGACAGATAAGAAATGGAAAATAGTCGCCTTCCATTATCCCGCATATTGTGCAGGAGGACACGGCGAAGACAATACAATGAAACAGATAACTACAGAAATTCTCGAACCGAACAGAGTAGATATTGTTTTAGCGGGACATTCTCATTTTTATCAAAGAAATTTTGTTAACGGGATTTATCATTTTATAATAGGAGGAGGCGGAGCGCCTTTATATTCACCAGAGACTGAATTTTACACTCAAAAGAGTGCTAAAGCTCATCATTATGCTATTGTTAAACTTAATGGAAACAAACTTACAATAAAGGTTTATGATATTAAAAACAAAATTATTGATGAACTTGAACTGAAAAAAAAGTAAAAGATTCATGCAACTTGCTCTTTAGGAAGTTTAGGCTCGACCATAATTACTTCTTCTTTTGAAATAACTACTGAACCCGGATTACTACCCTTCGGCTTATGCACATACTTTTTATAAGTATAGCAGACTGGAGTATATTTAGCATTACGAGCCTGAGAATAATAAGCCGTAATTTCAGCGGCTTTTATTAAAATTTGTTTTGGCGGTTTTGCTTCTTTTGAGGACATTCTTAGTACTGCATGAGAACCGCCGCTACCTCTTGCGTGAAGCCAGATATCGTTAGCTTTAGCAAAGCGCATAGTGAGTT
>JBAYGQ010000375.1:0-3621 GCA_041666585.1 Bacteroidota bacterium | reverse complement strand
TTTAAGTGATGCCGCAAGAACAATAAATCCGAGCACTCCTTTGATGTTGTTCATCCATCCGCCTGCACGAGGCATTTTGTTCATTGCTGTCGGAAACAAAGCTAGGAAGAAAAACGGAAATGCAAGCACTGTCGAAAATCCTACCATACTAACGATGGGATAGAACCAGTCACCCTGAGCCGCTCCTACCAACGCCGCACCTACTAAAGGTCCCGTGCAGGAAAAAGAAGCAAGTGAAAAAGTGATTGCCATAAGAATAACACTTGCAATACCCGTACTGCTTTGGCTTTTTGCATTTAATTTATTTATCAGGCTTGTAGGTAATTGAATCTCGTATGCACCGAAAAGGCTTAATCCAAAGAATAAAAATATAAAAGCAATAAACATCGCCACCCATGGATTACTTGTCAAATTCTGCACTCCGGCGGCTCCAAACAGCAAGGAAAAAATGAATCCCAAAAGTGTGAATGAGACAATTATACCCAAAGCATAAACAGTTGCATCGCGTAATCCTTTGCCTGAACCTTTTTGCTGTTCAAATCTTTTTGTAAAGAATGAAACTGTAATCGGTACCATCGGAAAAACACAGGGAGTAAGTAAAGCCGCCGCACCGGCAGCCATTGCTAATAAAAGCATCGAAAGAAAACCGGTTTTATTTTCAGAGTCTTTACCCTTCGCAGTACTCTCATTTGCCTTATTATTCCGTTCAGCTTGTTTGATTGTAGCAGTAGTTGTTGCACTTTCAGCGGAAACGGTTTTAGTTTCTTCTACTTTTTCCTGTGTTGAGTTTTCAACTATGGTAGCCTGATATGTCTCTTTTGAAACAATTACCTTGTAATCTTCGGAAGGGAGGCAGGTAGTCTTATTGCATATCTGCATCCGTGCAATAATTACGATTTTATCTTTGCTGAAGTCAATAGCTTTTTTTGCTGTTACCGGTATCTCGAACTCTGCAGTTGGTTTGTAATACTCAACCTTCATTTCGTAAGCGGGGTCATCTTTAATATGTGGTTTTGAAGGTTGAATTTTACCGTTAATTTTTAATAAATTTGACGAGCCGATTTTTATCTCAGTTCTCTCCGGTCCCAAACCTTCAGAATTTTCCTGCTTCTTAAGTGAATATGTGTACCATTCACCTGAAAAATTGACTGTTAATTGAATTGTAAACTTTTCACCTTCTGAAACTTTCTGTTTAGAAGGTTTTGCAGAAGTTTTTATATATTTTGCACCTTCCGGAGCCGCATAAACAATTATAAAAGAGAATAATGCAATCAGAAAAAAAGTAGAAAAAAATCGTTTCATAAAACCCTCGAATCAAATTATTTATAGTTTAAAAATCATTTATTCCATATCGCTTTGGAACGAAGTTATATATCTCTGGTCTTTGAAAGCGGACTTTGGTCCTTTGTTTTTTAGGATTTCTTCAGCAAGATTATCAGAAAATACTCTTGCAGTATGGTATCCGTAAGTTCTGAGCAGATAATGAATCGCAATAGTTTCTGCAATTACTGTAATGTTTTTACCCGGGAAAATCGGAAGTTTAACGGCAGTAATATCACACCCCATAATATCTGCAGGCTCTTCATCCAATCCGGTTCTGTCGTAGTCAATAGCTGAGTTCCACTCCAACAGTTCTACGATAATCTCTAAGCGTTTCTGGAAGCGGATAGCTCGAATACCGAACATTTGCCTGATGTCAATAATTCCGAGACCGCGGATTTCCATAAAATGCTTAACCAAACTTGTCCCTGTACCCATCAAAATAGAATCACGCTTTTTTGTAAGCATTACAACATCATCGGCAACAAGTCGATGCCCGCGTTCAATCAGGTCAAGAGCAACTTCGCTTTTTCCGATACCGCTTCTTCCGGTAAACAAAATCCCTACCCCGTAAACATCAACAAATGAGCCGTGGAAAACCGCCTGTGGTGCGAACTGGTCATCTAAAAATTCTGTGATAACATTTATAGTTTTTGCTGTATCGCAACTAGTTCTAAAAACCGCAATATTGTTTTTCTTTAAAATGCTGATTTGTTCAGAGTCGAATTTATGGTTGTTTGTCAGAATAATGCATGGAATAGGGAATTCTGAAATAACCTGTATAGCTTTAATACGGTTTTCTTTGGACAGGCTTTTCAGAAAGGAAAATTCAGTGTTTCCCATTATCTGAACCTGTTTATAATTAAACAAGCCGATGTATCCCGCAAGAGCTAATTGAGGACGGTTGATGTGCTTATCTACAAGCAGATTATCTAGTCCGGTATCACCCGTAACTTTTTCAAAATTTAGTTTAGCATTAAGAATTTGCTTGACGTCAATTTTGCTTTGTTGCAGAATTTTTATATTATCAAATTTTGACGGCATAATTTCTCCGTAAACAAGTCGGGCACAAAATTGTAAATAATTATTTAATAAACGAAATAAACAAAAAAAAATTTACGCACAAATGCATAAACAATAAATATAGCAAAAAAAGAAAAAATATTTAAAAATATTTTGTGTAAATAGCAAATGTTCGTAATTTTGCAACGCTCCCTTAGCTCAGCTGGCCAGAGCAATTGACTCTTAATCAATGGGCCGTGGGTTCGAGTCCCACAGGGAGCACTTGGATATAAAACTCCCCTTGTAATATCAAGTAGTTACAAGGGTTTTCAATATTATTTTGCTTTTAAATAAAAGTATCAAAACCTAATAATAAGTATAACACTTGGTTTAATATCTGAATATAGTTCCATAAAAAACCAAAAAAATCCCAAAGGAATATTATGTATTATTGAATCTCTTTCCATTTTCTACCAAGTATGTTTTTTAGAGTAATCGTATTCTTTTCCCTGTCAAAAATGATTTGAAAAACTAATGATATTAAATTCAAATAACTGTATTTAATCATTTTTATTTATATTTGAAAATTAGATATTATAGTTTGGATAGAATAATGAATTTTTATGAATTAACGCTTCCTCAGGAAAATATCTATTACGACAACATTCAACACCCTGATACTCCTCTTTATACTTTATCAGGTTTGTGCTCCATTTCAGGTGATTTTAATATTGAATTATTCAAGCAATCAATTGCGATTTTAGTTGAACGAACTGATGCCTTTAGAACGGTATTTTGCGAAATCGAAGGCAGACCTTTTCAAAAGATTTTGGGAAAAGAAGAATACTCATTTGATGTTCCGATAATTGATTTTTCAGGAGAACAAAATCCTTACGAAACCGCACTGAAATTTACACTTGAATCTTCACTAGAAAATATTATTAATGACAATGACAGTTTGCTATTTGAATTTCGGATTTTTATTTTAGGCAATAATAGTTTCGCATGGATGGTAAAGTACCATCATCTGATAATGGATTCTTATGCTCAGACAATTTTGTCCCGAAAAGCGGCTGAAATTTACAACTCTTTCCTCAAAAAAAGGAGTATTAACGAAGTTGAATTTTGTCAATATAGTGATTTTGTAAAAGATGATCTGTTTTATAGGAAATCAGGTGAATTCGAAGCAGACAGACAATATTGGTTAAATGCTATCGGTAATCCGCCTGAACTTATATATACCTTAACCAACAAACTAAGTGTTAATTCGAAACAATTAAAAATACATTTAAATCATGA
>JBAYGQ010000374.1:0-3637 GCA_041666585.1 Bacteroidota bacterium | reverse complement strand
TGCGCTACAAAACTCGGTTCTCCATTTGAGGCCAGTTGATTCTTTCTTAATGCATACTTAATCATAAACGTAAATTTTTTAAATTAATAATTTGGGTTTGTTTGGTCGTCACTTACTGATCAGTGTAATGAATTTGACGGGACAAAGTTAATGTGGAATATTGAGTATTTCGCAGGCGTTTAGGCCCGATTTACGGGCAAATTGGGACATTTTAGGGAGTAAAAGTGAATATAATTTACAAAGTTTGTCGGGTCAGGGAAGTAGAAAGTCAGGGGTGATTGCTCAAATCGCTTTGTTGTGATTTGAGTAGGTTGTTAATCCATCATATAAATTTGATACACGCAGGTATTTGATTAGCTCACTAACTATGAAAAACTTACATGTTTTTACTGTAATTTTAAGTTTACAGAAAAAAGTTAATTTTAGAACCTGAGATGTTAATTATTTTTTGTAACTACTCAGCCCCCTAAGTTGATGATTCATAATATTTTAAGTTTTTAGTAGAAAAAAAAGACAAAAATAAACGAAGATTATTTGCTCATTTGATTGATATTCATTATCTTAGATGCGCGAAAGATCAAGTATTGGACATAGCTTTGGTATTAAAATCCATCAATGGCAAATTGATGAATTGACACAAAAGGTTGATGTTGCAAACAAAGAGATTGTTGTTTTAAAAGAGCGATTAGCAGTCTACAAAACGCCCAAGGATTGCCATAACAGCAGCATTCCGCCTTCAAAAGATTCTCTTTCGGCACAGGCAGAGAAGTCAAAGCAGTTGCTGGCAACCCGTTCTTTGAGGGAAAAATCAGGCAAATCCAATGGTGGTCAAATGGGACATAAGGGTACCACTTTGAAGATGGTAAGGGAACCGGATTCGATAATAGAACATACACCACACTTTTGCACCCGTTGCGGAAATGATCTTTAGCAAGTTCAAGGTTCAGTGGTTGAGATACGGCAGGTTTTTGATGTGCCGATGCCCGTACTTCCAATTGTCACAGAGCATCAGTTAATAGGCAAACAATGCAGTTGTGGGTATTTTTGTCATTTCCTAATTTAGGTTGACTATCTTCCAGTCTTATCACTTAGATGAGTTGACTCGGTATTAATACTACTAACTGATATTTGTTTACTTCAGATTGTTATATCTGAAAATTGTTTACTGTTTGAGTCTAATCCCTGTCGTGGGTTGACTGAAGAGCAATTTTACTCTCCTTCGAGAAATGGATGGAAAAAACCTATACCACAGTTCTTCCCAAAAGTTTGATGGGTCAGGCCATTGCATACTCTTACTCCATATGGCCCCGTATGAAAAATTACCTGAAAGAAGGGCGATTGATGATTGATAACAATCTGGCCGAGAATGCGATTCGTCCAATTGCACTGTCAAGAAAAAACTTCTTGTTTTGCGGCAATCACCAAGCGGCTGAAAATACTGCCATTATTTGCTCGTTGCTTGCCTCATGTAAGGAATCGAAAGTAAACCTAAGAGAATGGCTAACCGACATCATCGCCAAAATGCCGTATTATCAAAAACCCCGAGCCAATAAAACCCTGAGTGAATTGTTGCCACACATCTGGAATGCAACCGAGTCTGGTAAAATCTAACAATACTCTAATAAAACTCTAACAATAAAATCCAAATACCTGCATCCTAAATTTTAATCAAGATAGATTATCGAAATTTTATATGTACTTTATCGGGTGCTTACGAAGTTATTTGACCGAATCAAACTCGAAAGATTGCAAGGACAGGAAATACGATTCATGGAAAAACTCTCACGCATCGACATGTTAATCATAGATGACTTCGGCATGAAAGCATTAGAAGGGCAGCAACAAAACGACTTTGAACAGATTATAGATGACAGATATCGGAAAAAAGCGTTGATAATATCCAGTCAATTACCCGTTAATGACTGGTATGCTATTATTGGTAATGAACTGATTGCTGAAGCCTGTTTAGACAGAATCGTTCATAAGTCGATACGTTTTCAGTTAAAAGGAGAAAGTTTAAGAAAAAAGTATTAATTTTACATCTGCCTAATCGTTTTTGAACAAACAGTGAACGGATATCACCGGAATATGCAATGGTCATTATATTCGTCCCATTCCGTTTTAAAATGGGGTAGCAAAAAATTGAAATCTTCTAAATTCAGTCCGGTTATACTTAAAAACTGAACTGGTCGCTTTTTAATTTTGTCGTATTGCATGATTCATATTGGTTAAGAATATGAATTATTAACGAGAAATATAAATGAATATTGTTGAATCTCAATCGTATAATAAATTAATTCAAATAAACTCTAATACAATGCTATCTTAACTTAATGTCCGATTTTTGGGGAGTATCATATTTTCCGTGCAAGCATTTCGTGAATAGGGGGTGATTTTAAATCAATTTTTGATTATATTTGACGAGAAATTAAATTTATTTTAACAGAATGCTGTTACACACTTTGTGAGATACTGTCGAGAAGAAAGAAAAAAAATAGTATTGGGTAGTTGTATTTATTCTTCTTTTTTTATAGATGCTCCATAATTTGAAGGTGTCACACCAAAATATTGTCTAAAACATCTGCTAAAATAGCTGGCAGTGCTAAACCCTACTGAATAAGCTATTTCAGATATATTTTTCTCCTCATTAACATTGATAAGCATCTTTGCTGCT
The DNA here is from genome assembly GCA_041666585.1 of Bacteroidota bacterium. Lineage (GTDB taxonomy): Bacteria > Bacteroidota > Ignavibacteria > Kapaibacteriales > UBA2268 > JBAYGQ01. The sequence goes on along the minus strand of JBAYGQ010000374.1, from coordinate 963 downwards.
TTTGTTAAACGAACAGATAAAATAAAGTCATTGGGAGTCATGCCTGTTATTCCTTTTATTTTATCAAAAAGCTTAGATCGTCCAATCCCCATTTCGTATGCAAAATCCTGAGTAATAAATTCTGTGTTATCAATATTTTTTTCCACAATTTCCCTAGCCCGTTTAATAAACTTTTGGTCAATAATGCTTGATGTTACTTCTGTTATTTCAATATTTGGGTCAGATCTAAATTTTTGTTGTAGTAATAATCTGTTTTGAATAATATTTTTCACTTTAGCCTTTAACAGCTTTGTGTTAAATGGCTTTGTTATGTAATCATCCGCTCCGATCTCCAATCCCTCTATTTCGAATTCTTCAGTTGCTTTTGCTGTCAGTAGTATAATTGGAATATGGCTTGTCTGGATATTTCGCTTCAATATTGTACATAATTGGATACCGGAAAGTTTTGGCATCATAACATCTGAAATAATTAAAAAAGGTTGTTCTTCAATAGCAATTTTAACACCAGCTTCACCATCCTCGGCTTCGAATATTTTATAATTGGGTTGAAATATACTTTTTAATAATTTTCGTGCCTCTATATTATCTTCTACTAAAAGAATAGATATTGAACTATTCATAAAATCAGGATTCAGGTTTTCGTCATTATTATATTTTTCTTCAGATTCAACAATTAATTTTGTTGAGTTTCTTTCGGATATAATTTGTTCCGAACAAAAATCGCTTTCTTTGTAGTGATCTTTACCCTTTATTAACCGGATTGTAAATACTGTCCCATTTTCATCAGACGACACCATAATGTCTCCGTGATGATCTTTAATTATATTCTTACATAAAGCTAACCCTATTCCGCTACCTTTTCGTTTTGGATTTATTTCAATATTATCAATTTGATAGTATGGATCAAATATATTCGTCAGTTTTTCAGAAGAAATGCCAATACCATTATCCTTAATTAAAATA
>JBAYGQ010000373.1:0-3646 GCA_041666585.1 Bacteroidota bacterium | reverse complement strand
TGTATAGATTGATACCGAGTCCACTACCGCTACAATCTGCAGGACTTCTGTGAGCAGATGCCGTTCCAACAAAGACAACTGAAACAAAAATCGCCATGCTAAAAATCAAAATATTTTTATATATGTTTTTATAGAAATTCATATGCATACAATATCATAAATCTTGACAAATTGCAACTTCAAATGTATTACAACACGATTGTACCCTTTTACCTAATTTCAACAATATTTAGAACAAAGCCAAATGAATATAGTATAATTAATTCATGCAAAATAAATTTCAAAAGAATATTGGTCTTTCCTTGATAATACTTCTCGCACTTATTCCCATAATAATTTGGCTAACAATTTTACCGATTCAAGATAGATTTTCTAGCTTGGAAACATTTCTTCAAAGTTTCGGGCAGATAGCAGGACTCATCGGTATGGTTTTATTTGCCCTCAATCTTATTTTGAGTAACCGATTGAAAATTTTGGATAAGATTTTTGGTGGATTGAACAATGTTTATATCAAGCATAGATTTATCGGCGGTCTAACATTTATTCTTTTGGTTTTTCATCCGATCCTACTCGCCTGCCGGTTTCTCATCGCTTCTGTACACGATGCAAAATTATTTATTGTAGGTAGTGTCATGTACCCTCCGACATTATGGGGTATTCTTGCACTTTCCCTCATGCTAGTTCTCATAGTACTCACCTTCTATGTTCGCATCCGATATCATATCTGGCGTTTTAGCCACAAATTTATGGGTGTAGTATTTATTCTCGGATTTATTCATGTAGTCCGCATTACGAGTGACGTGTCCGAGAGTGCAACACTTCGATATTATGTAGTTATCATTTCAATTCTCGGTATCATTTCCTGGATATACAATACAGTCCTAAATAAATTTTTGGTTAGAAAGATCTCATATAGTGTAGACTCCATAATCAAAGTCAGTCCATTTATTTCAGAGCTAAAATTGATACCCAACGGAAGAAAACTTGCCTATGAAGCTGGTCAATTTGCATTTATCTCTCTTGCAAAAAAATCAGAAAATCTAAGTAAAGAAGATCATCCGTTTACAATGATTTCTAAGCCAAATGAAAACAGTTTGAGTTTTGCCATAAAAAATCTCGGTGACTATACCTCTCATCTTGGTGAAATTAAAACTGGAAATAAAATTCTTGTACAGGGCGCATATGGAAAATTTTCCTATAAAAATGCACCATCAAAAAAACAAATCTGGATTGCAGGAGGTATAGGTATTACCCCATTTGTAGCTATGGCGAGAGATCTTTCTCAGAATTCGGACGAGGGCTTTGAAATAAATCTATTTTATTCTGTTGTGACTGAAGAAGAAGCTGTTTTTGCCGAGGAATTGAAAAAGATATCAGAAGACGACAAGCGATTCATGCTTCATTTATCTATCAGTAAAAAAGATGGGTATTTGTCCGCAGACAAGATAATAGCGTCATTAAAATTGAGCTCAACCGAAATTGCAAATTATGATATATTTATTTGTGGCCCCCTAGAAATGATGAAAATCATTACAGAGCAATTTATCAAAATCGGATTGAACAAAGGTAGGATTCATTCCGAAAACTTTTCACTCTAAATATTAAAAACGGCATGTCAAAAACAATAGCGATAACGATAACGGTATTAGTATTTTTTACAATTATGATTTTTGTTGTTGATTCCTTTTCTGGAAAAACAGACTTACCTGTGCTTTCGCCAACACCTGTTGCGTCTAATACGGACGGTAGCGTAGCAACCACAACATCAGGCTTTGTCGCAACCATATCTATGGACACAATATCTAGACATAATGTTGAAAAAGATTGCTGGTCTCTCGTGTTCAACAACGTTTACGATCTCACAGAGTTTATAGGACTTCATCCCGGAGGACGCGAAAATATAATAGAAATATGTGGCACAGATGGAACAAAAGCATTTGAATCGGGACCACATACGATGCAATCACTGGATTCAATTTCTACTTATTTTCGGGGTATTCTAAAATAATATGCTCAAATATTTGAAAATATTTTTCATAACAATAGCGACAATTGTTGTTATTATCGGCATATCATTTTACAAAAATGAAGTATCAGTGACTGTTCGTGGTTTATCAGGCAAAATTTCATTATTATTTGAAACAAAACCATGTTCCAAACCACTTCAATTTTCCATCGGTACAATATCTCCAGAATTTAAAATGAGCAGAGAAGAATTCAATAAATCTATTTCTTCAGCAACTCAGATTTGGGAAGATGGGACGAATCTTGACCTATTCAATCTAAACACAAAACCAATTGAAACCGATCTAAAAATTAATCTAGTTTATGATTATCGTCAGAGGGCAACCGATGAATTGCAGGATATTGGAATAGTAATCAATAATGATAAGGAATCATACAATATTCTGAAACAAAAATACGATTCACTATTTGTGGCATATCAAAAAGAAAAGGAGACGATTCAAACTTTATTAGAAATCTTCAACAAAGATCAAAAGATATACGAAAATCAAATTACTTTCTGGAATGATCGCGGAGGTGCCCCGAAAGATGAGTACAAAAAATTAGAAGAAATGAGAATTAGTCTCAATGCTCGCTCATCTGTACTAAATGAAAGGCAAAACGACTTCAATAAAATTGTTGATATTTTAAATTCAATTATTATGGCTATGAATAGCATCGCAGATAAATTGAAATTAACAGTAAATGATTACAATACTATTGGTGCAACAACGGGTAAGGAATTCAATCAGGGTGAATACATAGAGGATGTAACGGGTAAATACATAAACATGTATCAATTTAACAATGCAAAACAATTGATACGAGCACTGGAGCATGAACTAGGTCACTCGCTCGGGCTAGATCATGTAGAAGATGTAAAGGCAATAATGTATCGCTTCAACAACAATGACAACACAGAACTAACTCAAAGCGATATTATTGCACTCAAAACTTTATGCAAAATAAAGTAATCAAAGATAATAATACAATTTCAGATGAAAAACTAATAGAAAAGATAAAAAAAGGAGATGATGCTGTTTTTCAAGAATTGATGAGACGTTATACAGACAACGTCTTCAGTTTCGTAAGACGATATGCAAATAATGACGCGGACGCGGAGGACATCGCTCAAGATACATTTTTTAAGGTGTGGAAAAATATTAATCGATTCAAAATTGGTAAATCATTCAAGCCATGGCTATTCACCATAGCGAGAAATACAGCACTTGATCATATAAAAAAGAATAAAGCGGTAGTATTTTCAGAACTTGATGAACCGAGTGATGGAATGATATTTGCAGATTTCATTAAAGACGAAGAGCCATTACAAGATCAACTATTTCAACACACTCAATCTGCAAATTTTTTGAATTTAATAAGAAGTGAACTTCATCCAGATTACCAGACAATTCTTACGATGCGTTATAACGAAGAACTAACATTTGAAGAAATTGCAGAAATGATGAATAAACCAAAGAATACTATAAGAAGCTGGCATTACCGAGCTTTGAAAATACTGAGGGATATTCTTTTGCATCAAAAAGATGCTCTGGCTCGTATAGATACGTAATGGAGGCATATAAACAATACAATCAAATATTTACGCCTTTACACAATTCACAAATATCCCAAAATATAG
>JBAYGQ010000372.1:0-3661 GCA_041666585.1 Bacteroidota bacterium | reverse complement strand
GCCTCCACCGCCGCCAAAATTATTTTTATTGGTACACGTTCACAGGACAATTATTAATGCTGAAGGTGATACAGTCGGTAATGAAACAGATTTCCCGGGTGCATCTTATTTATTCAATTCTGAAACAAAACCTGCTAATCAGAGATTTGAAATATATTTAAATTCGTCTTATACAATACGAGGAATCATCCCGGCAGAAGACTGCTATCAGGGTGACTGCCAGACTATTGAATTCCGCTCTCCCTCAAGGATTACCAAGGATAGTACAATCGAACTGACCATAAATTGTATTGCACGAAAACGCCCTGCAACGTATAATAAATTTTCGTATAGTCAGGGTATTGCATTTTTCATTACGGGATACTGGTGGCCCACCACGTCCGATAATCTGAGTACTTTCTGGACACGCTGGAACGGTAAGAATCTGGCTTCATCAAAATTTATTGATCCCGAAGATTACAAGTCTGACGGCGGAGAGTATTACAATGATGTCGCCAAAATGAATGACGCATTTATGGATGAGTTGTACGAAAGGATTGATTCTGTTCTTGCAGTTATGGATGATTGTTACGGTAATCAGAAATTAATTATTACAACACACGGCTACACCGACCCCTGTCCACTTAGGCGTGTAATGGATGAAAAGGGGACTTTAACAGAAGATTATACTGTTTATTCCTGCGACGATACCATTGCATTTAATGATGTTCTGATTCCGCCGAATACTAAGATGAAGAACCCGAATCTATTGTATAAATCAGGTAAACCGTTCAGACCTCCCCTTGGAGTTCAGCAGGGTAATTATATACTCGCTATGCTCAGGGCTTATTATACCGGTAAAACAATTGAAGACGGATTTAAGAAGAAGTTTTCGAATAAGTCAAAAGACATTGATAAATTCGACAAGTTTGTAGAATTCAAATACGATGCTTTCGGTATTTATAATGAGCGTCCGCCTTGCCCGAATATTGACAAGAAGATTATCGGTGTTAATCTGATGAATAAACGCTATCCGCCTGATAATGTCGAACCCTGCAATTTGCCGCACAGCAGACGTGTTATGATTTATATTGATATTGTCAACAATGAAGTTATTAATACATACAAGGTTGACGAATGCGGTGGACGCAGAAGTGAAAGACTAAAAATCGAGGGTCCGACCGTTGAGGAGCCTATTGTTATTAAAGATACGGTTCGGCTTGATTTTACAAAAGAGATGAGCAAAGAAGTACCGAATTCAAATCAAAGTACTTGTGCGGGACCTGAATGTTACAGGGTTTCGTTCGGAGCGGTTGAAAATGCAGATGACTTTAATTTGTTGAAAGGAATCATCGAAAGTATGGGCTTTTCTATTCTTGCTCCCGCTGACGACAAAGATTTGGAATTAAGGTCTGCCAGCACTTTTGCAACACAAGAAGATGCCAAAAAGTTTATCGAAGAGTTCAAAAGTAAATTTAAAAAGTTGGACGGTCTTGTGAAATTCAAGATAAGCGATTTCAAAGCAAAAGTCAAGCATATAGGACTATAATAAAATCGAATTATAAAGTATCAAGGGGCTGTGAGTACAGCCCCTTGAGTTATTTTAGGAACAGGACGGATAATAATGAATGCAGATTATTGGATTGAAAAATTGAACCTGACGACTCACCCCGAAGGAGGATTTTATAATGAAATTTACCGTAGCAGTGAACTCGTAAGTGCCAATGCCCTTCCTGAAAGATACGGTGAAGCAAGGTGTTTTTCTTCCTCAATTTACTTTTTGTTAAAAGGTGAACAGAAATCTAAATTTCACAGATTGAAAACAGATGAAATCTGGCATTTTTATGAAGGTAGTGTTGTTGAAATATTTATTTTGAATGAAGATGGGTCTATAATCGTAAAAATATTAGGCAAAAATGTTGAAAAAAATGAATACTTTCAGATTGTTGTTCCACGGGACAACTGGTTCGGTGCAAGGTTAATAGATAATGAATCTTTTGCATTATTGGGATGCACATTAGCTCCGGGCTTCGATTTCAAAGATTTTGAATTAGCTGACAGAAGTGAACTTCTGAAAGAATATCCACAGTATAAAGAAATAATTTTAGAACTTACATAAAACATTTTTCTCTTTAATTGAGGTGATTAAAATGAAAAATTTATTTATCATGACTGTTGTTTTTCTTTTTGCTGTTTCTGTAAAAGCAGAAATTATCTATACTGATATTGTTCCCGATACTGTGTTGAAAGGCTCATTAGATAATATGTGGGCACACTACGAACTTGATATGAATAAGGACGATACAACTGAGTTTATCGTTACACATTTTTATCCGTCAAATGATTTATACTATGTTGAATTCAGTGTAAGTCAATATCGGGATGCCGACATTTTAGTTGACAGCAACAATAAACCCTTAGCTTTGTCCAAAGGTGATACAATCGGCTCTAATCAAATCATCTGGTATGATTTTAAAGGTTACGCAATTCACTGCCGCGAACACTGGGCTGGAGCTACTGACAAATACCTTGCTGTAAGATTGAAGACCGGCGGAAATTATAATTATTGCTGGATTAGGCTTGATGTTGCTCAGGATGAAAGCAGTTGCACTGTCAAAGATTTTGCTTATCAGGCTACTGCTAATACCGGAATAGTAGCCGGAGATGCCGGGACAACAGCAGTTTTAGAGAATAAGAATAATAACATTGAGTTTAAAATTTATCCTAATCCTGTACAGGAGCAATTAAACATTTCCGGGCTTGTTCAGGGCAGTTCTGTTCAGATTTTTGATAATACCGGAATATTATTATTTGAACATTATACTGTAAACGAAGATATACAGATTGATTTAAAATGCTTTCCTGCAGGTATGTACTTTGTTAAAATGGGAAGAAATATTCAGAAATTTTTAATAATAAGATAAATTTATTATTGTCAGGAAAGTATTTTTTTCTTTTAACTTTGCGATACTCTCCTACAAACTTTGCGTACTTTGCGGTTAGGCTCTTATAAAGACTTAAACGCAAAGGTCGCAGAGTTAAGATTAAGTTTCGCAGAGTTTTTTTTGTTTTACTCACTTGCCACGAGCTTTAGCTCGTGGAGAGTAGAGCTGGAGCGACTTCCCGGGCTTTAGCCCACTATCTGAAGATAGTGGTAAATATTTTTATTTCAGTTTTATTTTATCCAAAAACCGATGATGCTTTCTATTATTTCGGGTATGCTTTCCATTACTTTTTCTTCGGTTTTGAATATATCTTTTGCCTGATAGCGGGGAACCGCTATTTTAGTGTGGACATTAAATATGTATGCGTTAATCAGAAAGTTACCGGAATTTACATTGAAATTTCCGAGCAGTACATATTTAATATGAAGTTGCTTTACGGCTTTCCAAACATCGGAGGCATATTGTGGGTTTGTGGGGTCAAGATTGAACTGTGCAAGCAGAGCTTCAATTGAATCAATAGGCACAACTCTGTAATATTTTTCTTCGGGATCTTTAGCAATTAAGGATTTTGTAAGTGAATCCTGCAATTTGTAAGCAATGACATTAAGGCTGAGTTTGCCGTCTTTGTTTTCAAACGGGAGGACTGCAACACGGGACTGGGCGAATGCAAAAGTAGCAGTAATAACTATGAATGCAATAACTGCGATGCTGATTTTTGAAATATATATTCTCATTTT
>JBAYGQ010000371.1:0-3701 GCA_041666585.1 Bacteroidota bacterium | reverse complement strand
GTTATTCCGGTATTTGAAAGCAATATAATCCAGTTGGAAATAAATGCCTTACCAATTTCAGTTGGTGTGGGCAAAATAATTTTATTGAAACCGAAAATAGCATCCGCCAATTCCCAGCTTCCTAATAAAATTACCAAAGTAACAATAGGTATGGTAATTTGCTTTATTCTAATTTTTCCCTTAAGCATTTTACTATATCCTGAAATTCATTTGTTTCTTTTAAATCGTGTGACCTTGGTCTTTCAAAAGGAATAATCAAATCTTCTTCAACTTTTGAAGGGCGTTTAGAAAGAACTATCACCCTGTCAGATAAATAGACTGCTTCCGAAATGCTATGAGTGACAAAAAGTACAGTTACATTAATGGATTTCCAAATTTTTAAAAGCTGATCATTCAATTCGTTTCTTGTAAATTCATCTAAGGCACCAAATGGCTCATCCATTAATAGTACTTTGGGGTCAAAAGTCAATGCCCTTGCTAAGGCTACTCTTTGTTTCATACCTCCGGATAATTCATTTGGATATTTATTTTCAAATCCATTTAAATTAACGAGTTCAATCAAATCCCCTGGTTTGCGTGTTCCATTTTTGACAATTTCAAGCGGTAAACTAACATTTTCTAAAACTGTTCTCCAAAGCAAAAGAACAGGGTTTTGAAAAACAAAACTGAACATTTGCTTAACTCTTGCTTCAAATGGAGAAAGACCATTAACCGAAATTGTACCGTTTGAAGGTTCTTCCAAACTACCGATAATTTTAAGCAGGGTTGTTTTTCCACAACCACTCGGTCCAATTAGTGAAACAAACTCTCCGTCTTTTACAATTAATGAAATATCTTTCAAAGCCTTGATTTTACTTTTCGAGGAGTTAAAGATTTTTGATATATTGTTCAATTCAATCAAAGTTACATTGTTTAAGTATCATTTATCAAATTGGCGTTTGTAAATTTCAGATAAAAATTTGGTAGTAAAAGCTTCCTTAATATTAAAAGGTTCAGTAATTACCTTTTCATTAACCAATCTGTCGTATGTTCCTTTAAACATGGAATAATCCATGTAACCAATTGGGTAATTATCTGAAGAACTTGTGACTGCATTATAGGCGGCTTGTCTCTTTTTATTTAATTCCCTGTCCAATTTGGGGTCACGTTTAAAAAGGCTTTCCAATGCTTCATTCGGATGTTCTAAAGTGAATTTTACGCCTTTCAGTGAAGCCCTCAAAAATTTTAAAACAGTTTCCGGATGTTTGTTTATCATTTCTTCTGATGCAAAAATGGTATAACCATGAGTAATGATTCCATAATCAGCGGGTGTGATTATATTAATGTTAATTCCTTTAGCAGGCAACTCTAACCCTCCGGTAACAGTAAAAGCCCATTCTGCTGCTATTTGCCCACTTATTAACTGGTTGTAATCGAATCCTACATCAACTTCTTTAATTTTAATTTGATTTTGACGAAAAAGTGCTCGTAATACATCGGTAGAAATATGACCATAGTAAAAACCTATTTTTTCCCCTTTCAATTGTTCAAGTTTTGTAATACCTGATGATTTTAAAGTTATCAAGCACGGGAAATTAGAATTTCTATGTATTATAGCGATGGCTTTTAACTTCTGCCCCTTCGAAACTGCTGTTAATAATGCATCTGGTCCTCCAAGTATAGCAAAGTCATCTTCACCTGTTGCAACCATTTTTATAGGATTCAGTTCTTTAGAACCAAGTTTAAAATTGATATTTAATCCTTCTTCTTTATAATATCCTTGGTCTTGTGCAACATAAAATGTAGTTTGCCCAGCTTCAATTATTGGTATTGGCATCCTTACAGAGATTTTTGTGTATTTCCCTTCATCTTTATCAGGTTCATTTTTCTTGTTTGAACTGCATCCTGATATAATTAATAAAATTATTGTGCAAAAGCTAATTACTTGAATAGCTGACTTTTTCATATGTTATCGTTTTTATAATAGTTTGTAAATTATAATTTCAAATATTTTAACTTTTGAATTTTTATTTCTGGTATTGGTAAATAAGTATAGAAAACTAAACAATTGTCATTCCCACGAAAGTAGGAATCCATTGTATTGCATTGTGTTATGGATACCCGCTTTCGCAGGTATGACAATAAATCTATACTAAATTAACAATACCTTATTTCTTTATCATTCTATTTTTAAAGATAGCATAATAAGTATTTTTATTATGCAATATCTTTTGTTTGTTATGACAAAAATTAGATATGCTCATTTTCACTGGCATATAACATTGAATGCCAACTCATTTATTTATGAACCTTAAATCTATTTTCAAAGATAGTTTGGTTTTGTTTAATAAACAAAAAAATCTAATAATTCCGAATAATTAATAATATTAGGGAATATAATGTATAGATTATGAACAATATTCATCATTTAGCAAAATACTCAATACTCTTACTTTAAATAGCTTTTTAATATTATTATTGTATAAATTTTACTGTTGGTGTTGATTCTGCTTAAATATAGTAAAAGTCTAACCATCCAACTTGATATTCAACAATTATAAAATTAATTCACAATTATTTTTCCCTTATTGCTATTAAGCACATTTACATATATGTAAATGTCTATTACACATTACATCTCAATTAAAAAATTCTAAATATTATTTACAAAATAAATATCACAATTCCAAATACTTTTTTTGAATTTAAAATATTTTTTTACAATTATTTTTCATATTTTTTAATAAATATTGTTAGTAGATCTATGTTTCAGGAGATTTCAAAAATATATGTAGGATAAATCCTTTTTTATATTTATACTCAATTTTATTTACCACTTAATCAACAATTAAATTGAATAATGAAAATTCAATCAATTTATTTCCAATATTTCTGTAAAGTCGATTTACATATATGTAAATCGACTGATTAAGATTTTAAAGACTTCAAATTAACTACTCCGCAGCAAACTACGGGGAATTTACCCAAAGTGATTTAAAATCCTCTTTTTTTCTACAGTATCTGTTTTTCGGGGCAACATCATTTTATATTAGTTGAGAATTTTTAAAAATTAAAACATTTATTTGCAAATACAAATATTATTTTTTTTAAAAGTGTCCGTTATAATGTCCGTAAATAAATTAGAAAATATTGTAAATAATTAATTTATAAAGTAATAATATTTCAATGTTCGAGTCCCTCCGGGTGTACTCTCCATTAAATGTGGATTTGGGTGTTTCCTGAAACCAGAGGAAAAAAAGTTGCGGTTACAGAGTGGGAGTGAAAAGTTCCCGGTAGTGTCCGTCTAAACATCTATATCTTGAAAACAATTTTACAAAAATTATTTATTTCCCGTTCAATGATTCGAGTCGTTTGTGTTTGAGATTTCTGAAAAAAGTAGGTGTTAAACCTGTAACTTTTCTGAACTGGTTGGATAAATGCTGTACACTGCTGTAATGAAGTTTCCATGCGATTTCGCTGAGGTTGAGCTCATCATAGACAATCAATTCTTTTGCACGCTCAATTTTATGCTTAATGATAAATTGTTGAATGGTGGTGCCGGTAACTTCAGAAAAAATGTTTGCCAGATATGTGTAGTCTAAATGCAATTTTTCGCTCAAGAAATCGGAAAAATTAACCCGTAAATCTTCATCTGAATAATGTATTAGTTCTATTATTATATTTTTTATTTTTTCGATGAGTTGACTTCTCTTGTCAAGAAT
>JBAYGQ010000370.1:0-3717 GCA_041666585.1 Bacteroidota bacterium | reverse complement strand
TTAATAAAAGAAGGTTTTGTCGTACCTGAAGGAGTACTGGTTGCGGGAGTTCCCGGAAAAATTATCAGAGATTTAACACTAGATGAAATTGAAAAAATAAAGCAATCTGCTTTATATTATAATTCTTATGTTAATGATTATTTAGTTGATTTAAATAAATAAAAAAATATTTTTTACATAAATAGTATTTATAAAAAATGATTAAAAGTATGACAGGCTTCAGCAAGACTGAAGCACAAGAAAAAGGATTAAAAGCTATTGTAGAAATCAAAAGCTTAAACGGGAAATATCTTGATATATCCTGTCGTTTGCCCAGAAGTTTATCTCAAAGGGAATTTGAAATCCGCGACCTGGTAAAGAATACAATCACTAGAGGAACTGTAACAGTTTCCGTGAACATAGATTATGAATCGGGTACGGCACCTTTTATAATCAACGAACAAGCCGCAAAGGATTGTCTGCACTCTCTCAGGAAATTACAGAAATCTTTAAAATTAAGAGGTGAAATTACTTTTGAAAATATGTTGCATTTTTCTGATGCCTTCTATCTGAAACAGCAGGAAGATAAGTCGGATTTAGAATGGAGACTTTCAAAAAAAGCTCTTATTGAAGCCCTCAAATCCTTCGAAAAAATGCGTTCAACTGAAGGTAATAATATGTTTAAAGATTTACAAACCAGAATGAAACTGATTCAGCAAAATATTGATAAAGTCGAACTGCTCGGAGCTAAAAAAATACCTCTCGAACGAGAAAGATTAAGACAACGTGTTGCTATGTTGTTCGAAAGCGATGAAATTGATGAGCACCGTCTTCAGATGGAATTAGTGCTGATTGCCGATAAACTTGACATTTCCGAAGAATGTGTAAGAATGCGTTCTCATATCAAATTTTTCTTCGAAACTTTAAAATCCAAAGAACTCTCAGGGAAAAAAATCAATTTTCTGATGCAGGAGATGAACCGTGAAATCAATACTATCGGCTCTAAAGCCAATGATACTGAAATTTCGCATATTGTTGTAGGGTTGAAAGAAGAATTAGAAAGAATTCGTGAACAGATGCAAAATATCGAATAGATTTTGATTATTAAATTAATTGAGTTATGAAAAATGAGAAAATTACCGCTTTTAGGAGATGAAGCAATAGCACAAGGAGCAATTGACGCAGGATTATCGGAAATTTATGCCTACCCCGGAACACCTTCGACGGAAATCACAGAATTTGTTCAACGCTCAAAAGAAGCTAAAGCAAAGAATATTCGCAGTTCATGGTCCACCAACGAAAAAACTGCTATGGAAGCCGCATTAGGTATGTCTTATGCCGGTAAAAGAGCTATGGTGTGCATGAAACATGTGGGATTAAATGTTGCTGCAGATGCCTTTATTAATTCAGCCATTACCGGTGTAAACGGAGGGTTGATAGTAGTAGCCGCAGACGACCCCTCAATGCATTCTTCTCAGAATGAACAGGATTCAAGATTCTTCGGAAAGTTTGCAATGATACCGGTATTAGAACCTTCTAACCAACAGGAAGCTTACGATATGGTTCATTACGGATTTGAAATTTCCGAAAAATACCGTTATCCCGTTTTGATGAGAATCACTACGCGTCTGGCTCATTCAAGGGCTGACGTGGCTATCGAAAACAGAAACCAACAAAATGAAATACAAATTCCCGAAAACCTAAAACAATTTGTTTTGCTTCCTGCTTTTGCCCGAAAAAATTACAACAGACTTATTGAAATACAATCATCTTTTCAGTATGAATCATTGAATTCCGGCTTCAATACTTACTTCGAAGGAACTAACAAAAATCTCGGAATAATTGTAAGCGGAATAGCATATAATTATCTTTTAGAAAATATCGGTTCGGCAAAATCAGATTATCCCATATTAAAAATTACACAATATCCATTACCCTCAGAATTAATTAAAAAGATTTATGATGACTGCAAAAGTCTATTAGTAATTGAAGAAGGTTATCCGTTTATTGAAGAAAGTATTAGTGGTATTCTTTCAAACGGAAAGCAGATTAAAGGTAGATTAGACGGAACTTTACCTCGTGTAGGTGAACTCGAACCGAGTCTCGTGGCAAAAGCATTAAATTTGGAAATTCCAGTGGGTTTTGCAATTCCGGAAATAGTTGTTTCCAGACCTCCCTCACTATGCGGAGGATGTCCACATATAGATTCATTTAATGCATTAAATGAAGCTCTTCAAGATTTCACTCCGGGGAGAGTTTTTTCGGATATCGGCTGTTATGCTCTGGGTGCTCTGCCACCCTTCGATTTAATCAATTCATGTGTTGATATGGGTGCTTCTGTAACTATGGCAAAGGGTGCTTCAGATGCAGGATTAGTACCTTCAGTTGCTGTAATTGGTGATTCCACTTTTACCCACTCAGGAATTACAGGTTTGATTGATGCCGTACAGGATAAAACTCCTATCACTGTTATAATTTTAGATAACTTAACTACCGCTATGACCGGAGGACAACTATCACAAGCTACCGGGCGTATAGAGGAAATTTGCAAAGGTATTGGAGTTGAAGAAGAGCATATTCGTATTTTTACTCCATTGAAAAAAAATCACTCTGAAAACGTAAAAGTAATCCGGGAAGAAATGAACTACAAGGGTGTTTCGGTGATTATCCCGAGAAGAGAATGTGTAGTAACAATAACAAAAAAAACTAAAGAAGCAAGAGCCGCTAAAAGTAAAACAGAAGACAAGGAATAAAAATGAAGAAAGATATTATAATATGTGGAGTCGGGGGACAGGGAATTGTTTCAATAGCAGCTACAATCGGCTATGCCGCTGTTGAATCCGGTCTTAAATTCAAGCAGTCTGAAGTACATGGGATGAGTCAACGCGGTGGTGAAGTTCAATCTCATTTTCGTCTGTCTGATTCTGAAATTCATTCTGATTTGATACCTAAAGGAAAAGCTGATTTAATAATTTCTGTTGAACCTATGGAAGCCTTGCGTTATATTCCGTATTTATCTAAAGAAGGATGGATAATTACAAATACTAAACCTTTTATAAATTTCGCAAAATATCCCGATATTAATAAATTAATGGATTCCATAGATGCTTTTCCAAGGCACATTGCACTAAATGCAGATGAAACAGCCAGAAATATCGGTGCGCCGAAATCAGCAAATATGGTAATTCTCGGAGCTGCATCTATGCTCTTGGAAATGGATTTTTCAGAATTAGAGAATGGCATCAAACTACTTTTCAAAAATAAATCAGATGATGTCATTCAATCTAACATTTCGGCTTTACGTGCAGGTCGTGAATATGCGATTGAATGCTTAAAATAATTTTTAAAATTTTTGAATATAAAATGTCATTTCTTATAGTTTCGTCTTATTAAGACAACCAAAGTGATGACATTTTTTATTAATATTAACTTAAACAAGATTGATACGGAATTATTACACATTATTAAAACTTGTTGCCGAATTTCAGCAATTTGCAGGATATCGCATTGTAGAATGTTTTACTCAGGAAAAGCAAACAATCATGTTTGCATTATACAAAGGAGAAGAAGTAAGACATCTTCAGTTTTCAGCCAGTACTGATTCATGTACACTCTCTATTAGAGACAGATATGCAAGAGCAAAGAAAAATACGGTTGACTTATTTCCTGAAATAATTAACAGAAAAATTATTTCTTTCGAACTTATTCCAAACGAAAGAATTATCAAAATCCGACTTG
>JBAYGQ010000369.1:0-3725 GCA_041666585.1 Bacteroidota bacterium | reverse complement strand
TCAGCATGGTTCAATTTTAAATAATGGCTCAATATCATTACTATTTATTAGGTGCAAATGTCCTATTTTTAGCTTAATCCCTGCAATTATATCCGCTTGGCTATCTCCTATTAAATAGGATTTTCTGACATCAATAGAATATGTTTTAATAGCTTTTTCAAATAATTCCGTTCCGGGTTTTCTGCATTTACAAATTTCATTGTCGGTGTGATGGGGGCAATAATAAATCTTTGTTATATGTACCCCTTTTTCTTCCAGCATTTTTCTCATGTGAAAGTGTAATATATCTACGTCTTTTTCAGTACATAGTCCCTTTGAGATACAGCCTTGGTTGGTGATAATAAAGATAAGATACCCCGCTCTTTGGAAATTGAGTAATATTTTCTCAATACCCCAGACAAGGAAGAAATCATTTATCTTAAAGACGTATTCTCCTTTGATATTGCGGTTAATACACCCGTCCCTGTCTATAAAGAGGCATTTCATATAATAATTTTGTTATACCTCACCGACCTAAAGCAATTCAGTATCTTTATTAATCTCTCCCTGTGTGTAAACTGCTCAGTTGCCTTATTATACAATGCTGATACAATATCGGTATATTCGTGATAATTCGCAAGTATATCGTTTATTTTATTAGCACAGTCCGATCCGTCCTTATATGTGATTATTGTATTTTTGTCAAATGAATGGAAATCCCTTTCTTCATCAATCATAACAATAGCTTTGTAAGCAGCTTCTATATACCCCCTGTTCACGCTCCTTGGTTTAACAACAGAGAAACCGCATAAATCCTTTTCCCCCCTATGTTTTAATATTATAATTTTACTCTGCATGGCTATTTTGGCCGTTTGAATCTCATCCATTGTTCCGTTTATATAAGCCTTAACCCTGCCATCTAAGGTGTTTACGTAATCGTCACCTATCAATGCAAGTTTTGTCCCCGGATTTAATTTCGGGAATAATTCATTTATAAATTCCCTTCGACCCTGATACCCATGCCCTACGAGACAAACATCATAAATTTTCTCAGGATCGTACCCTTTAATGAAATTTAACAACTTATTCGATATGGAGAGACAGTTCCAGTGCAACAACTGATGTTTCTTAGGTGCTTGTAAATTTTCGTAATAGTGCTTGTAGGCATTTATATCGTTTGTAACCATCCAGTCCACTATTGATGAATATTGTATATTGGTGAATAATCCTTGCGGGTCCTCGCACAATAGAGCCATTACCTTCGCGTTGGGCCACCTTGTTCTGAGATCAATAATCTGTGCGGTACTATAAGCCCATAGTACGCCCGGTATTATTATTAAGTGTGGATCGTCGCTAACCAATGTAACAAAAGGAATAGACGCAAGCGCCTCATGTATATTACACCATAATTGTTTCTGGCTCCATGTATGTTCCGGTGTAACGGGCATTACGTAAACCCTTATTTCATTCAGTATTTGATTATTTGCCGCCTTATTCGCTACAAACAAGCCGGTTTTCTCAGTGATAGGCTCTATATCTTTATGATACATTCTTTTACTATTGTGCCAATGGTAACTGCAAAGCGGCTCACCATCTAACCAGCCAAAGGCGGAGCCAGACATATTATTCAGGGAAAAAACACGTAGCATATAGTCCCAGTCGTCGTAAGCCAATAACCTTTCATCGAAATTTCCTATTTTCTCTAAAATTTCCCGCCTGTAAACAACCTGACCGCTATCTATATGATTGGCGGTTCTTAGCTCTGTATAATTGTTTGGTTTTCTATAAAACACCCCGGTTCCATATCCCGTTTGCATCATGGGACAAACAACGGCGATCTTATCAGGGTTTTCATCCAGAAAGTTTGTCATTCTTTCGAGATAATAGATATACTTTGTATTGTCGTCGTCTAAGGTACACCAGTATTTGCCCCTTATAATATCAAGCGCCTCGTTCCAGCATAGAGAGATATTATTGATATTCTTTTTATGTCGTATCCACTTAACCCGGCTCTCGTTTAATAATTCATCGTAAAAAGCCTGATTAACGGACCAATCCTCTGTATAATCAGTTATAATTATTTCAAAGTCCTGTAGTGTTTGGCCAAGGATTGACGCAACGGCGTTCCTTAACATTCCGGGCCTGTTATAAGTAACAATAATTACAGATACTTTCGGTTTTTTTATTTCTTCAATCATATTATAATAATTACAAATCGTTTCTTAGTCCCAATCCCGGAGTATTCTGAATACCGGTTAGTGGCTCGTTGATAAATTTCTTTTTATCGCAAAGGGAAAATAATTCAGTAACAACCCTATAGTCCCCAAGGGTCCAATACCCCCAGTTTATTTTCTTTAAATATTTTGAATTGAAACAAAATCCACCACCAGCTATATGATAACAGATAGGAACACCGCCGGTTATAAGATGCTTCCAGTATTCAACCTCTGGGACAAGCCGGTTAATAAAATTTACACGCCAGAATATTAAATCGCTCTCAGATTTTATATTTGATGCTATTTTCATCAGGGATTCATTTGTAATCAACCTGTCGTCGTCGTCAATATATATAACCCAGCCATCTTTTATAGAGTCTCCCAAAATATCTAAATATTTATTATAAGGGAACCATTTACCATAGCTTAATTTATCCGTATCTGGCGGAGCCGGTATTTCAATCGTTTGTTTCTCGTAAAAAACAATCTTAGAGGTGAGGTTTTCAACGTGTGATAATACCTCTGCTACATAGCTGAGTGTTTCGTTATCGCCAGACTCAATACCTATTACTATATTGATATTGTCGTAATTCTGAAATACTATTGAACCAATACAATTTTTAAAATAATTTGGTCGCTTACAGGTACGGATCAATATGTTTATTTTTTCACCCATTAGTCACAAGACGCAATTATTATATCAATTTTAGTATGAGGTTGTTCGTATAGGTTATTGCAAACCATTGTTCCGCCACCAATGTACGGTAAGAAATTAATATCTTTTTTATCTGTAAATACAAAGGCGCAAGTTGACGGGTGTATGTTTCCATTGTAAATAATTTGGAAAAGAATATTCCCATCTACTAAATTTGAATTTATGTTTTCTATTGCATTTTCAGGAATAGACATACCGGAGTCAAGTATCCAATACCTCTTAGCGTCGGAATCTTTTAATGCAATATTATAGAGGTCGTTTGACGGATACGGGTCCCTTGTAACACCAAGCAATGATATTGGCTGTAGTTCTGTTAAATGAGAGAGGTCGTTATACATAGCATTAAAGCCATTTTCCAAAATATAATTGTTTATATCTAAATTATTGGTAACAAAAAGACAATTAAAATTTTTATCGGTTTGATTTTTTAATGATTCTATTGCTTTTTCGGAATCTTTAATATTCAACACGCGCCAAATAATATAAATATTATCACTGTTTTTTATATTATTTTTGATTATCTGCAAACTTTTACTTTCTATTATACGCTCCCCTTCTTCTTCTTTTGTAAAATCATTTTTTATAAATTCAATGATTTTTAAAAATGATTCTGATATGAGTTCTTTTTTAACAATTCTACAGTGTTTGGCTATTTCATTGTATTTTGTTATATTATAAGATGTTTTTATATCTACCATAAACTCGTTTATACGAGTCATTCTAAATGGTGTGATTTTAATATTTTTTGATTTTAATATATTTGATGATTGCGTATCCAGTGAGCAGCTAATCGGATTTTTAATATCCCAAAGATT
>JBAYGQ010000368.1:0-3737 GCA_041666585.1 Bacteroidota bacterium | reverse complement strand
CAATCAAAGAAGTTCAGGAAACCTTGCTTATTGCTATACTTTTAGTCGTACTGATTGTATATCTCTTTTTCAGGAATTGGATTATTGCTCTTAGACCGTTAATTGACATACCGGTATCTTTAATGTCAACTTTTTTCATAATGTATATTGCAGGATTTTCTATAAATATTCTGACTATGCTCGCAGTCATACTTGCGACCGGATTAGTAGTCGATGACGGAATTGTAGTTACTGAAAATATCTATAAAAAGATCGAATCCGGTATGGACAGAATGGCTGCCGCGAGAGAAGGAACAAGAGAAATATTTTTTGCTGTTATTTCCACTTCAATCACGCTTGCAGTTGTCTTTTTGCCGATAGTTTTCCTGCAGGGATTCACAGGCAGGCTTTTCAGGGAGTTCGGTATAGTAGTGGCAGGAGCAGTGTTGGTCTCTGCATTTGTATCTTTGACCTTAACACCAGTTTTAAATGTAATTTTAGGTAAAAAGAGGCACACAGAATCGAAATTTTATAATTTGACTGAGCCATTTTTCAAAAAGATGGAACAACTTTATAATTCTTCATTACGGTTTGTTTCCAATAATCGCTGGATGGTTTTTGGAATTATTTTGTTGTGTTTTGGTTTTATTTATCTGTTTGGCTCAATCCTGAAAACAGAACTCGCTCCACTTGAGGACAGAAGCATCATTCGTGCCAGACTGACTGCCCCTGAAGGAACAGATTTTGATAAAACTCTCGAACTTGTGGATACTTATACACAAGTTCTGACAGATAGTGTACCGGAAGCTCGGCTTGTTTATGGAATGACTGCTCCCTCGGGTTCAAGTTCATCAGGAGTAACAAACACCGGTTCAATCAGTGTTATGCTTGTCGAACCCGATAACCGCGAACAAAGCCAGCAAATAATATACGACCGTATTGCCCGAATCTTAAAAAAAATGCCTGCTGCAAGAGTCTTACCCAATCAGGAACAAACTATTTCTACTTCAATGTCTTCAGGTTCTCAACTCCCTGTCCAATTTGTAATGCAAAATCTTGACTTTTCTAAAATTGAAAAAGCCTTACCGAAGTTTCTGGAAGAAGCAAGAAAAGACCCTACATTTGGCAATGTTGATGTTAATCTGAAATTCAATAAACCGGAACTTCAGGTTCGTATTAATAGACTTAAAGCAACTGATTTAGGTGTGAGTGTGATGGATATTTCGAATACTATGCAATTAGCAATGAGCGGCAAAAGATTCGGATATTTTCTCAGAAACGGTAAGCAGTATCAGGTTATAGGGCAGGTGGACAGAAATAACAGAGATAAACCTCTCGACCTGACAGCTTTATACGTTAGAAGTAACAAAGGACAAATGATTCAATTGAGTAACCTTGTTGATTTATTCGAAACCAGCAACCCGAACTCTCTTTATCATTATGACAGGTACAAATCCGCAACAGTTTCTGCTTCCCTGGCACAAGGGAAAACATTGGGCGAAGGAATCGAAGCCATAAGGAAAATTTCCGATAGAATACTCGACGATTCCTTCAGGAGTGATTTGTCCGGTCCGAGCCGCGATTTTGTGGAAAGTAGCAGTAATACTTCGTTTGCTCTGATACTGGCTTTAATTCTCATTTATTTAATTCTTGCCTTCCAGTTCGAAAGCTTCAGAGACCCCTTTATCATAATGATGACTGTGCCTTTGGCTATCGCAGGGGCTTTGCTTTCATTATGGGTGTTCGGACAAACTATAAACATCTTTTCCGAAATCGGTATGATAATGCTTATCGGTCTTGTTACGAAAAACGGAATTTTAATAGTTGAGTTTGCCAACCAAAAGCAGTTGAAAGGAATTGACAAGCTTAATTCTTCAATTGAAGCGGCTACGGCAAGACTGAGACCAATACTTATGACTTCTCTCGCTACTGTTCTGGGTGCTTTGCCTATAGCACTGGCTTTTGGTTCAGGAGCTAAAAGCAGGGTACCGATGGGAGTAGTTATAGTCGGAGGTATGCTGTTTGCATTGGT
This sequence comes from Bacteroidota bacterium, assembly GCA_041666585.1. Classification (GTDB taxonomy): domain Bacteria; phylum Bacteroidota; class Ignavibacteria; order Kapaibacteriales; family UBA2268; genus JBAYGQ01. The sequence continues at coordinate 1,726 of JBAYGQ010000368.1, read as the reverse complement.
GCTTACTCTGTATGTTGTGCCGGTATTTTATATATTTTTAGCTAAAAAGAAACAAGCAAAGAACAAATAATTTAAAAAAATGAAAATAGAATTTATAAATATTAAAATACAACCAAAGGTCAGCTTACCTTTCTATCTGTTATTTTTTATATATAATTTCTTTTTTATTTCAATATCATACTCGCAAAATTTATTAAAACTTGAGGATGCCGTTTCGATCGGGCTAAAAAATAATTATGATATTCAACTCAGCAAAAATGAATTTCAGATAAACAAGGAAAATAATACTGCCGGTAATGCGGGAATGATGCCAAATCTTAATCTGAATGCCGGTGCTAATTTTGCTCTGAATAACTCCCATATTGAGTATGCAAGCGGCAGTGTTACAGATAAGCCTTCTGCTACGACAAGAAATTATAGTGCAGGTCTTGCTTTAAACTGGACAATTTTCGACGGTTTTAAAATGTTTACTACCAAAAGTAAACTCGAAGAAATCGAAAGAGGAGGTGAAATAAAATATCGTTCTCAACTTCAGCAAAGCATTGCTCAGATAATTGAAGCTTATTATGAGATTGTCAGACAAAAGCAGGTGCTAAATACAATCAGGGAAATTATTGCTCTGAGTAAAGAAAGAATGACTATCGGCGAAACAAGATTTAATGCCGGATTATCTGCTAAAACAGAGCTACTGCAAGCACAGATTGATTTCAATACTCAATCTCAAAATGAAATTCAACAGGTCAATGTAATTGCAGAAGCGAAAAGAAAACTCAATCAAATTATTAACAGGGAAATTAACGAGAAATTTGAAGTAACAGATTCAATTGCTTATTCTGTTATTGACAGTGCCTACGCAGAAAGCAAAATTTTAGAGTCAAATCCTTCAGTACAGTACTTCAAAAAGCAATTGGAAATCGAGAAACTCACGGTAAAAGAGTATGAGTCACTGAATTTACCATATATAAACCTGAGTGCGGGTTATGGTTTAAACCTTGCGGAAAATACAACAGGACTGATTGCCATAAATCGCAGTAACGGTGCGAACGTCGGATTGAATCTTAGTTACCCGCTGTTTCAGGGAGGAAATATCTCAAGACAGATTCAGATATCCGAACTAAATGCCTATTCTATTGAACTTCAGCTTGAAGCACAGAAAAAGCAGGTCAGGTCTCAATTCCTGAGTTCTTTGGAGCTTTTCAGAACTAATCTGAAAATGCTTGACATCGAAAATTCAACAAGAACCCTTGCAAAAGAAAATCTTTTCTTAGCATTGGAAAGGCTGAAACTTGCACAAACGACTTCCATTGAAGTACGTGACGCACAGTTATCTTATGAGAACTCACTAACCAGACTCAGCACAATATATTTTAACCTGAAATTAGCCGAAACACAATTAAAACTCCTTATGGGAGAACTTTAAAGTTTCGGTATTGGTAACTAAATATCTATTCAAAGCAGTCAGGAGATTACTCCTGACTGCTTATAAAAGTTTTACCTGACAAGTTCAATTTTTCTTGTTTTAACAACAGACCCGCAACTAAGAACAACCCAATATGTACCTGATGAAACCGAATTTCCTTTGGAGTCCGTTCCATCCCAACTAAGATTATATGTTCCTTCAACCTGAAAATCGTTACTTTTTAGCGTTTTAACAGTTGTTCCATTTACACCTGTGATTCTCAGGTTTATAACACAACTATGAGCTATTGAGTAACCAATTCGGATT
>JBAYGQ010000367.1:0-3745 GCA_041666585.1 Bacteroidota bacterium | reverse complement strand
TGCCTTCTGGAGCTTGTTCAAAGCTACGGAACTTCAGAAGACAGTGGAAGAATCAATTTCGCAGGTAAAAGCCCATCTGAAAGATGTACAGAATTTTTATGCAAACGGCTCGGCTACTAACAATGATGTACTGAAAGTTCAGGTGCAATTGTCGAATACTGAACTTTTAAAAATTGATGCCGATAATGCAGTGCAGATGTCGGTTTTAGCTTTGAATAATATCATCGGTCAGCCGATTCTTACTCAGGTAGAGGCGAAATCAGAAATTAAATTTAATGGATATTCAGTTCCGAATTTGCAGAGTTTGATTGATACGGGATTTCAAATGAGACCTGATGTAAAAGCACTGCAATTAAGAATTAAAGCCGGTGAATACGGTGTATCAATGTCAAAAGCCGGATGGTATCCGCAAATTAACCTTGCCGCTAACTATAATTTCAACCGCCCGAACTCAAGGATAATGCCTACAAGAGATGAGTTTATCGGTACATGGGATGTGGGATTGAATCTGTCTATGGATTTATGGAACTGGATGACAACATCACATCAGACCGCACAGGCTGAGGCAACTTTAGAGCAAACTAAGCTAGGGCTAAGTCAGTTTAAAGATGCAATTATACTTGAAATTTCGCAGAATTATCTTACTCTGCTCAAATCAAAAGAGAAAATAACTGTCTCTGAGCAAACAGTACAACAGGCGGAAGAAAACTACCGCGTTACAAATGAAAAATATAAAGCGGGAACTGCAATAAATTCCGATTTAATTGATGCGGAAACAGCTTTGCTTCAGGCAAAAATAAATCTTACATCCGCTCTTGTTGACTTTGAACTTTCTATTGCAAAACTCGAAAAGTCTATAGGTAAATAAGAAATAGTAAGGTGTAAGAACAAAGAAAAAAACAATAATAATCAATTTAAAGGTTAAAAATTATGAAAAAAATTATAGGTATTTCAGTTGTTATTCTTGTTATAGCAGGTGTAATAGGACTACTAATGTATAACAAAAAACAGAATGATGCTAAACAAAAACAAAATGTTATAATTTCTGCATTTCCGGTGAAAACAACTACCGTCAAAAAGCAAATAATGGAAGAAAACCTCTCAATGGTGGGAACTACAAACGCCAATGTGGAAACACCGATAAACTCTGAGACTCAAGGTAGAATTGTTGCCGTAAAAATAAATGTCGGCGACAGGGTTTCTTTAAATCAGGTTGTTGCAAGGGTTGATGATGAAATTAAAAAAGCTACCTTCCTGAGTGCTTCAGCAAGTTACGAAAAAGCCAAAAAAGACCTTGAGCGTAACGAACAATTATATAAGGAAAAATCAATCAGCGACGCACAAATGGACGGTATAAGACTTGCATACCAAGCTTCTGAAGCCCAGTACCAGATTACAAAACGCCAGCTTGCCGATGCTGAAATCAAATCGCCGATGTCCGGCATTATAACTACAAAAAATGTTGAAGTAGGTAATTACATTTCACCCGGTCAGCCGGTTGCTTATATAGTAGATATTTCGACAATAAAAGTAAAAATAAATGTATCGGAAAAGGATGCATTTAAGCTCAAACCGAACGACAAAGTATTGATTTTTACAGATGTTTATCCGGGTGTTCAGTACAATGCAAAAATAAAATCAATTTCAACAAAAGCTGATGAGGCTCATACATATTCAGTAGAAATAACTCTGCCGAACAACTCAAAAAACCAGCTCCGTGCAGGGATGTTCGTCAGAATAAATTTTACATCTCTTGATAAAAGCGAGGCTGTTACTATACCTCGTGATGCTTTAATCGGTACAATAAAGGAGCCGTTGGTATATGTAGTGCTGAATAATGTTGCCAATATCAGGAAAATTGCAGTCGGACGTGAGTTCGGGAAAGAAATCGAAGTTATCGGAGGGCTCCAACCCGGCGAAGAAGTTGTAATAAACGGGCAATTGAACTTGAAAGACGGTGCATCCGTAAAAGTAGTGAAGTAGTTTTATATATCTTTTATTGATTTATAAATATTTGAGGATTTGAAATGACTTTAACTGAACTTGCAATAAAAAGACCTATACTGATTATAGTATTATATTTATTTCTGGGTGTACTTGGAATTTTCGGCTTTTCACAATTGAAATATGACCTGATGCCTAAAATGACAGCCCCGGTAGTAACAATCTCAACTATTTATCCCGGAGGCTCACCAAATGAAGTGGAAACTTCTGTTACAAAAATATTGGAAGATGCCGTTACAGGTCTGGAAAACCTTAAAACTATGCGGTCTTCATCTGCCGAAAGCAGGTCTTTTGTTTATCTTGAATTTGAACAGAGCGTAGATGTAAATCAGGCTCTGCAGGATGCTCAGCGAAAGGTGAATGAAGTAGCTGACAGACTTCCTGTTACAGCAAAGAAGCCGGTAATTTCAAAAATCTCATTCGATGAAATTCCTGTGTTGAGAATGGCTGTGCGTAGTAATATGCAGTCGAAATTATTTTATCAGTTCGTTTTAGACAAAGTCCAGCCCCAACTTGCAAAAATCGGCGGTGTCGGAATGATTGCACTTCTCGGAGGAGAACAACGCGAAATCAGAGTCAATCTTGATTTCCAGAGACTGCAAAGCTACGGCTTATCTTTAGCAATGGTTACTCAGACAATAAAAGCATCTAATCTTGACTTTCCTACCGGAAACATTAAAGACAGCGAGTCTCAGTTTGTGGTTCGTGTTGCAGGAAAATTCACCGATGTAGATGACCTGCGTGAATTAGTTATAGGGAAGTCCAAAACAGGCGGAGATATTAAGCTGGGTGACATTGCTGATATTCATGACGGTATTACTGAACCTGTCAGTATAAACCGGCTTAATGGTGTCTCGTCAATCGGTTTGCTGGTACAGAAAACCACTGATGCAAACACAGTCGAAGTCAGTGCAAATGTACGCAAACAACTAAAACAATTAGAAAAAGATTATGCCGATATAAATTTGAAATTCGATATTGCACAGGATGCTTCCACCTTTATAATGGCTTCGGCTAATGCAGTTAAAACTGACCTTGGACTTGCAATTATACTTGTAGCTTTTGTTATGCTGGTGTTTCTGCACAGTATAAGAAATTCACTGATCGTAATGATTGCAATTCCCACATCTCTGATTTCTACATTTTTCCTGATGTATATTTTCGGATTTACGCTGAATATGATGACTCTTCTTGCGATGTCGTTGGTAATCGGAATTCTGGTTGACGACTCAATAGTAGTATTAGAGAACATATACCGACATCTTGAAATGGGGGAAAGCCAGCGTCCTGCGGCTTTGCGCGGACGAAACGAAATCGGTTTCGCCGCTCTATCAATAACTATGGTGGATATTGTTGTTTTCCTTCCGCTTTCATTGATAATCGGAATGATTGGCAACTTTCTGCGTGAGTACGCCTTAGTCGTAGTGTTCTCAACCCTTATGAGTCTCGCAGTTTCTTTTACAATTACTCCGATGCTTGCCTCGCGGTTTACTCGGCTAGAACATTTATCCAAAAAGAAAATCTTAGGTAGATTCGGAATATGGTTCGAGAATTTGTTTTCTAAAGTTAACGCTTCTTATAAAAGTACTTTAAAATGGGCGTTGGACAACGGAGGAAAAGTAATAATAATTACACTATTGCTATTCATTTCTTCATTTATGCTTGTCGGAATGGGATTTATAGGAAACGAATTTATACCTAGTGTTGACAGAGGAGAATTAATTGTAACGCTCGAATTCGA
>JBAYGQ010000366.1:0-3754 GCA_041666585.1 Bacteroidota bacterium | reverse complement strand
ACATCGCTGGGGTGGTTCGTCATTTACATTAAACGATTTGGTTCTTAAAAGTTTACTACAGATTAAAAATGATGAAAATTTAGAAGCATTTTTTATTTCAAACTCAATTAATGATTCTCTCAATTTTAGTTTGCAGTCAAAAATTAATGATAGCTGGTTAAATTTTGTTCAGGGTTCGGTAAGTAATAACTTTAAAAATGATATCACAGATTTCCCGATAGCGGAAACATTGAAAAGTGCCGATAAAATAGACATAATTGAGGATGTAACTACAATCTTTCCAATATTAAAAGTTAGTCAGAAGTGGAATTGCTTAAGAAAAATTTATCACTTCTCAGATTTTCAAATAGCAGAACTGCGAGTACCTAACAATGATTTGGAGGAAGCCTCTGAATTCAGAATCTATCCTCCTTTGCTGGATACTGCAATTAACTTTGCATGTCCCGATGAAAATTATCTGCCTTATAGAATTAATAATGCAAGATTTTATGAGAAAATAAATTCAGATATTTTTTCAGTTTCACGTTTAATTAAATCGGTTGATAACGAGCAGACTTATGATATAAAAATTTATTCAGGGGAAGGTCGGCTGATTGCTGTTATTGAAGAATACGTACTTATAAAGATGCATAAGAATAATTCTAAAAATTATTTTCATAACGTAGATTGGGTTGAGAATACAATCCCTCAAGCAATACTTGAATTTAAACCGAATTTTTCTATTATCTCATTTGAAAGCCTTCCTGATTATATCAATAAATCAAATCAAAAAGCTCAGTTATTTGACTTTTCAACCGAATATAAAAATATTTTATCTGACGAAAATTATTTTGAACCGATTATCAGACAATTTGAAAACTTTGATAATCATTATCTCTTCTATCTTTTGCCAGATAAATATTTTGGGGAAATAAACGCTGATAACATTAAAAGTGAAACTGAAAATATTTTACTTTCTTTCTTCACATTTGCCAAATGCCTTGCAAATTCTAAGTATTCAGGTAATTTATATTTAATCGGAAAAAATATTAACAGAATTAAAGATAAGAAAAATAACCCGATTCTTGCTTCTTTAGCCGGATTTGCTGGGGCTTACGCATTCGAGAACAGAACTTTTAAAGTTAAATGTTTGGATATTGATAACGAATTCAAAGAAACTGATTTGCTTGACGAAATTGCATATAGTGGGTATTCGAGCGGTGAAATTATAGCATGGCGAAAGAATAAAAGATTTAGCGGATTTTTATCTCCCGTTAAAATCGAAGATTATCCCGACAGACAAATATCGGTACTGACAGAAGGTATTTACATTTTAACAGGCGGATTAGGCGGTATAGCATTAGCAATAGCTAATAAGTTAGCCTCACAATATTCAGCCAGAATTATTTTAATTGATAATTACATAGTTCCTGACTGTGATAAGTGGGATGAAATAATTACAGCAAATAACGACATAAAATTAGTTAAAAAATTATCTTTATTAAAGCAAATAAAAGCTGACGCAAAGAGTTTGAATATCTGCTACTGCGATATTTCAAACTATCATGCTCTAACGAATTTAGTAAATTCATTCAAAACCGAATTCGGCACAATAAACGGAGTGTTTCATACTGCGGGTGTAATCGGAGAAGGATTTGTATTTAATAAAATGAAAGATAATCTTATTAAAGTAATTGCACCTAAGATATACGGTACAGCATATCTTTTTGATTTATTATCTGATTTAAAACCTGATTTCTTTGTTTTATTTTCTTCTCTGACTTCAATCCTGCCTGTTGCAGGTCAAAGCGATTATACCTCCGCAAATGCATTTATGGACAGCTTTGCCGACTTTTATTCTGAAAGCAATGTAATTGCTGTCAATTGGTCGGTTTGGGCTGAAACTGGTATGGCAAGCGATAAAATAATCAGATATGACGACATTATGTTTCCATTGAAAAACGATGAAGCGATTAATTGCCTGTTTGCAGTACTTAATAAAAATATAAATAAAGCTGTTATAGGCAGAATTAATCCTGAGTTTACGATTCCGAAGAACTTCAATATTGGATTAGATGACTCGTATCTTGCATTTTTCAATATCGAAAAACATTCTTCATCTCTTTCTAAAAGTAATAATGTAGATACAACTTCCGGGTCTGAACCACTTAAATTAGAAGATAAAATATCGCAAATATGGGCTGAAGCATTGGGTTATAATACTATCGGTATTTATGATAACTTTCAGGATTTAGGCGGCGATTCAATTACTGCTATGATAATTATTGATACATTAGAACAAAATTTAAATCTGAAAAGTACAGTTGCCGATATTTTCAAATACCCGACTGTATTCGAATTCTCAAAATTATTTGAGCAAAATGAGATGACTTCACAACCTGCACAGCCGGTCATTACTGAAAGACTTTCTGATAATCTTGAGTATTTGGCATCTCCAATTCAGGTTTATTATTATTTATTCAGCACAAAACATCCCGGATTTAACGGATTCAATATAGCCGAAAAATGGACGGTAGAGGGTGATTTCGACTTTGATAGATTTAACTTTGCAATAAATGAAGTAGTCAAAAGGCACGAAATTCTACGTACTTCATTTCTTGAGAAAGAAGGTAAAGTATTTCAGTTTGTCCACGAGTCGCTGAACTACAATTTAGGATTCAGAGAACTTAACGAAAGTGAATTCGAAGATTATCAAAACTGGTTTTCCGAGATTTTCGATCTTTCAAAATTGCCCCTATTCAAAATAGAAGTAATAAAAGTAAACGGTAAAATATCCATTCTATTCGTAATTCATCATATTATTTTTGACGGGATGTCTTTCGATATTTTGATAAATGATTTGATGTCACTTTACGACGGTGAAGAATTACCTGAATTAAAAACATCATTTATTGCTTATTCAAATGTAATGAATGAGTATGAGTCTGCAATAAATAGTAAAAATTATTATTTGGACTGGCTCTCCAAAAACAAAAGAAAGCATTTTAACGGAATTTTACCCGACGATTTCGATGCCGGCAAATTCACAGACTTCCTCGGTTTATCGCATTCTTATTTGATTGAAGAAGATTTATATTCAAAAATTCAGAATTTTACTAAAAAGAACAGAACTTCAGTCTTCAATTTCGTATTATCCTGCCTTAATCTAGCTGTGAATAAAGTGTTTAACAAGGATGAGATCTTTTGGGGAATACCGTTTATCGGCAGAAGTTCATTGGAACAGCAGAAGGTTCTAGGACCCTTTGTCTATCGTCTCGTTTTGAAAATATCAACTCAAGAATCCCTGACAGCCAAAGACTTTCTTGGAGAGACATCGCACAATTATTTGAGCTTGCTGAAAAACGAAAGCCGTTCAATGATGAATATTTTTATAGAGTCTATGCGAAAAGACGATACATCAAAATATAAAGTAGTTGATGTTGCATTATCTTTTTTAAACAGCAAAAACGGCATTCCGCCTGATTATTCCCTTAAGCTAAAAAGTTTTGAAGGTAACTTCGATATGGATGCAGAAACAAACATTATATTTTATTGTTATGAGCTTGAAAATAGTATAAAGATAGTAACAAAATACAGAAAGAATTTCTTTAAGGATATTCAAATAGATGATATTCTGAATAGTACTTATAAAATTATGAATAAAATAATTGCTAATTCGGATATAACAATACACAAAATATTGAATAGTTAATGATACAAATATTTTGGGCATATACTGAAAAGAGTTTTAGTAAAACAAAAACAGAGGAAATTT
>JBAYGQ010000365.1:0-3774 GCA_041666585.1 Bacteroidota bacterium | reverse complement strand
TTGGTTACCAGTATCTGTATTATTGCTTTTAAATTTAAAGTTTTTTATTTCTATACCGAGTGAATTATATAATCTGATTTCTTTTATGTTTTCAAAAACATTATTTATTACACCTCTGCTTTGATTGAGAGCGGGATTTGGAAATATATTAATAATTTGTTTGGTATGATTTGTTTCTTCTAAAACAGAGGTTATATAAGGATATGTTAAAAAACCGACAAAACTCCAATCGCTATTTTTTCCATTTATATTACATCTAATAGCAAAATAATACAATGTATCAGGTGATAGAAAATCAACATACAACGAAGTATCTGTGTAGTTTTCATAAGTTTTCAAAAGATAACGGGGTGAATCATCTAAAAACGATTTTGAAATTTTAATATCATAATAATCTGCAGGCGTATCATTAGTCCATCTAACCGTTAGTTTTGTTGGAAAATAATTTTTCCCTCCGCTAAATGGATATAGAATTAGGGGAGATGTAATAGAATTACTATCCCAAATTGTAGTTACGCTTTCTTGCAATCCTGAAAATTCGCTTGACATTGCATTATTATAAGCTCTTATTTGGTAATAATATCTACAATTATAATTGTAGTCTGATTTTAGATTAGTACTATTTGTAATTGTGTCTTTATAAAGAGAAAAGGTATTAGAAGGATTATAGTATATGGAAGCTTCATAAACTTTGAGCTGATAATTTTCAGCACCATCGATTTTTTCCCAACTTACATTTACGCCATTTGGTTTTATATATCTACTAATGTAATCCTGAAGATACATTCTGGGTGTTTTAAAAATTTGATTTTTTGTTCTTTTATATATCATACCATTTGTTAAACAAACAAATGCTTTATCAACAAAAGGATTAATGGTGTATAACATTAAACGATTTGGAAGTTGAAAACTTTCTGTTATTAAGTCAGTTCCTGAATTTTGAGTAAAATATATGGAAGCTCCATTAATTAATACCCCTTGGTTTTCATCAGCAAAATCAAAATCTGAAAATGCCCCATTATCAGCAGGATAGCCATCAATGGTCTCAAATTTTACCCAGTTCATTCCACCATCTGTTGTTTTAAAAAAATAACCTTCATATATTAAGAATCCGTGCATTTTATCAATGAATTTAAATTTTCTTACTCTTCCTATGGGTAAAGGAAGGGTTATATCTTCCCAAGTTTTTGCATCTTCTTTCCTACGAAACAAAGAGAATACTTGTGTATTAGTATTATAATTGAGTACTAATATTATATTTGGTTTGATATAGCTAATCTGAGATATTCGATTTGAATACATATTTTCCAGGATTTCAACTTTTTCATAACTATTCCAACCGTCTTTTGTAATTAAAATAGTATCTTTATTTTCACCAATTCCAAGAGGAGTTTTCATGGCAATGCCATTCATACTATCTGTCATTGATACATTTTGAATACAGGAATTAGTATCGAAAATTATTTTCTTCCATGTTTTACATAAATCGTTTGAGTACATAATTATTCCTTTATTTGAAATATTTATTTTCTGCTTCCCGTTTACGACAGTTGTGTCCTGAAATGAAAGATAACCGTTAAGGATAATATTATTCTTTGATACTTGTGTGATACCTAAAAGATTAATTTCATTTTTTGAATAATTCAGCTTTTTTGTGGAATCTATAAATACGGTTTTCCACGTCGTACCGCTGTCAGATGAATTTCGAATTAAATATTCATAATGTGTTAAAAGTGGTCTTTTGGATAATAAGCTTATACCTCCATCTTTAGAATATTTTATATCAATTAAAGAATACTCGCTATAATATTCATTGCCATTATAGACAATCGTAGAATTTGGAATGCTGTCACATAATTCCCATTGATTTCGTAATTGAGAATTAGCAGGTATAGCGAAAACAATAAAAATGATTAATGAAAATAATAATGCTTTTTTCATAGATGTAGCCTTTTTTTGTAGAATAATTTATTAAAGAATTATTTATTTAAAAATGCTATATATTACCGGTTTTCGTGGTTTATTTATTTTTGGTTTAGATTTTAACTAATAACAATGCAATTACCGAAAAGTTACAGATAAATAAAAAATGTTTTTACTATTGGAGGATTAGTGTATTAGAATGGAATAAAAAAATTATTTTAAATTCAGCACACCGTTTGTTACTTCTACTTTTGTGGTTTTAGTACTGTCGGTTGCGGTAAAATTAAAAAAACCTTTTACTACAAAACCGTTTTTTTCAGTTATTGTTACAGAGCCTGAATCCGACCAGAAATTACGCTGTTTTCCATTATTGAGAATAGTAAAAGCTCCGAGTGCAAAATTATATTTAGAAGCGTTGAATGTAGGATGGAAATCGAATGTACCGGTTTTTACCTGTTTATCCATGTAATAAATTGAAATTATAATATCATATTCAATATCTCCGGCTTTTGAAATGCCTGAAAAATACAATTGAATTCTGTCAGCCATATTATTTTCACCCAAAAACGGATAAGCTTTAAAGGAATGCGTAACAAATCCGTTAATATCTGCTACAATTCCGTCCGGAGGGAGTGGTTCCGGTGGATTAGAATCGGGACATCCTTTGAATAAAACAATCATAAATGAAAATATTATGAGTTTTATACAAAGTCCGTTAATTATTGATAATAATTTCATAACATAGATTTCGGAGATAAAATAAAACAATCTGAGACTGTCCGGATACGTTAGCTTTTATTATCTTAACATACCCGGAACAGTCTCAGAAAAAGAACATTTTAATTCGGATTAATTTGCATTTGTTGCGGTTTCGGTCTGTCTTTTGCATCGTTTACTTTAATAAGTTCAATTTCAAAAATCAGAACTGAATTTGGTCCGATTTGCTGAGGTCCATTTTCACCGTAAGCTAATTCTGAAGGTACATAGAATTTGTATTTGCCGCCTTCTTTCATTAACTGAAGACCTTCGGTCCAACCTTTTATTACGCCTTCGAGAGTAAAGGTAGCAGGTTCTTTGCGATCTACTGAACTGTCGAATACTTTGCCGTTTAACAAAGTCCCGTGATAATGGACGGTAACTTCATTATCTGCGGCAGGGCGTTTACCGGTACCTTCGGTTATGACTTCGTACTGCAAACCGCTTGGAGTAACCTTTACACCGGGTTTGTTTTTGTTCTTAGCCAAAAATTCTTCGCCTTCTTTTTTATTTTTCTCGCCCTGAATTTTCATTCTTTTCTGCTGTAATTCGGTAATTTCCTTCTGGAAAGCCATCATAGCTCTGCGGGCACCGTCGTCACCGATTAAGGTGGTATCTTTTAAGAACCCGTCTCTGAAACCTGCAACCATAAGTTCAAGACTCAAATTGATTGAATCGTTGGAAGCATTTTGTTTTAGATTTTTCCCGAAGTTCGAACCGATTATGTAAGAAATTGAATCCAGACGGGATTTAAATTCAGCTTTCTTTGAATCTCCGTTGTTGTTCGAACAAGCATCGAAACTGCAAATAAAAACGCATGCAATAATTGTTAAAATTATGCGATTAAACATATAAAAACTCCTTAAAAATTATTCTGAAAAAAGTTTACCAAATTAAGAAAAAAATTAATTAATATCTAAGTTTTTTTATTATATGATGATTAATTGATTATATAAAATTGCAACCGATAGCAGATTAATAAGAAAAGAAGCGGTTTGCATAGGATTGCTTTTTAAATCGGCTGATAAACATTTTTATCGAAAGCCAATGCTTCATTGCAATTAAAATTTTATGTAAATTGGAAACTCTAATTTT
>JBAYGQ010000364.1:0-3780 GCA_041666585.1 Bacteroidota bacterium | reverse complement strand
ATGACACAGCAAATGGCCGAAACATTGCGAGCAGCGGTGAAAGGCCGCCTAAATATTATAATAAGCGGTGGTACCGGTTCCGGTAAAACAACTCTCTTAAATAGTCTTTCGAGCATGATACCGGAAGATGAAAGAATCGTAACGATAGAAGACTCGGCGGAACTTGCACTTCAACAAGAACACGTCGTCAGACTGGAAACCAGACCTTGCAATATAGAGGGCACAGGTGCAATAACAGCTAGAGATCTTGTAATAAACTCATTGAGGATGCGCCCCGATAGAGTGATAATAGGTGAATGTAGGGGGGCTGAGACCCTTGATATGCTTCAAGCGATGAATACAGGCCATGACGGCTCGCTAACCACGCTTCATGCAAATACTCCTCGTGATGCACTTAGCAGGATGCAAACAATGGTAATGTTTTCAGGGATTGAGTTGCCTGAAAAAACTATAAAACAACAAATAAGTTCAGCGGTTCATCTAATTGTTCAGGCAAGCAGGTTGAGTGATGGTAGCAGACGTGTTACCTATATAACCGAAGTTATTGGAATGGAAGGTGACGTTGTTACAATGCAAGACATCTTTAAGTGGGAACAATCAGGTTTGGATGAAAATAATAAAGTTGTAGGTGTTCATGTTTCAACGGGAATAAGACCCAAATTTGCCGACAAATGCAAAGCCAAAGGCATTAATCTTGACCAGGCATTATTTAGTGCTGAGGTGGAACCTATTTATTTATGTCCAAATCCTCCAAACCGCAAGGTTACACAGGCAAAACCTTTGGGTACGCCTAATGTAAATGTGCATATACCAAATACCGAATCAAATGCATTGTTTAACAGGTTGAAAAAATAGTTATGGAATTATTGATTACTATTATTGTTGGAATAATTATAGCAGTGGTGATTTTCCTTTTACTTTCCAGTAATGAAGAGGATATGGATAAAAATTTAAAAACTCGTCTTGATAAAATAAAAAATAAAACTTTTGAAAGCGAGAAAAGAGAACAAACAAAAATAACTCCGAATATTCAAATACTTTTTAAAGATACAGAATATAAAATTGCATTTGTCAGCAATCTTTTAGAAAAATTAAATTTAACAAATGCAATAAAGAAACAGTTAAAAGCCGCTGATGTTTCGCTTTCTGTTGATACTTTTTTTCTGATTATATTACTTATACCAATACCATTTTTGATAATTTCATTGTTTATAACCTCATATTCCTTTATTATCATTCCTGTTGGTTTTTTATTTGCATTTTTTCCTTTTGGGGTACTTTCCAACAAAAAAAAACAACGCTTAGATTTATTTTCCAAGCAATTTCCTGATGCGTTGGGATTGGTTTCAAGTTCTTTAAGGGCAGGTCATTCTCTTCATTCATCCTTCGGTGTAGTGTCTGATGAAATGCCCTATCCGATAAATGGCATTTTTAAAACCGTAGTCGATGATATTTCTCTCGGTAGAGATACACGTGATGCAATAAATGGGATGATATTGAGTATGCCGGACAGTCTTGACTTAAAATTTTTTGCCACAGCTGTTCTTATCCAAAGAGAAATTGGGGGCAATCTTGCAGAGATTCTTGATAGTTTAAGCTCCACAATAAGAGAAAGATTTAAGTTGCTGGGGCAACTGAAGGCTCAAACAGCTTTGGCAAAAATGTCAGGAACTATACTGTCTTTTACGCCTGTACTGATTGGAACGGTTCTCTGGTTTATGAACCCCAAATATATGGAGCCTTTATTTACTGAGCCAATAGGCAAAATGGCATTGGCGGGGTCATTTTTTGCCGGACTAATGGGCTATTTTATAATAATGAAAATAACAGCTATAAAGGTATAATAATTAATTATGGAATCAATGTTTTTTGTAATATTTGCAATAACTATCAGCGTATTGATATATTTTATTACAGATGAAGAAGAAATAAGCCTTCTTCATCAAAGATTGAGTAAAATTTCTAATCAAAAACAAAATGATGATGAAGAAGTTGATTCAATAACGCAGTTTAAAGATTTGTTTTTCAACAGGGCTAAGCCTCTTTTGAATTCACTGGCAGGTGAGGCACAGCAAAGATTAACTATCAAAAATATGTTAATTGCAGCAGGTCACCCGGCTTCTGATGAAGAATTAATGAAATTCTCAGCCCAAAGGTTGCTTAATTCTTTTTATGGTCTAATTGTCGCCGTTATATTGATTTTTGCAATGGGATTAAATTTCAGTACACTGTTAATGGGTTTATCTATTCCTGTGTTGACCTATATTTTACCTATTTTTACATTAAGGGCAGAAGGAAAGAAAAGATCAGAAGAAATAAGTTATAGCTTGCCAGATGCCCTTGATTTGCTCACGGTCTGCATTGAAGCCGGACTTGGTATAGATGCGGCAATGGCAAGAGTAGCAAAAGAATTTTCAAGAACTTCAATTGTGCTTTCTGCCGAGCTTGATCGTGTCAGTAAAGAAATTTTGGCCGGTGTTTCCAGACAAGATGCATTTAGAAATCTTGGAGCAAGAAACAATGTTCCGGAGTTAAAATCCTTTGTTGCACTTTTAATTCAGACAGACAAACTTGGAGCCAGTATCGCTCAATCATTAAGGGTTCATTGTGATACAGTAAGAACCAGAAGAAGGCAAAGAGTCGAAGAACTTGCTCAACAAGCAAGTGTAAAGATGACTATACCACTGGTTTTATTCATCTTGCCGTCCATGTTTGTTGTTATACTTGCTCCAGCAATGCTTTCTCTTATGAAAAATATAAAATAACAAACTAAACTATTTCAAATAATCATTAAATGACTTTTCCGGGCGAACGGTAAAGCCACAATTATCGTGCAACTCTCCTCTAAAATTTATAAATTTTGAAGGATAATTTTTACACATTTTCAGTCTGTTTTTGTAATCAGTACATAAATTATTTTCATCTATCAATTTACATCCAAAAATTAAATTGTTTTCTTCATCTTTGCCAACAATATAAAATCTTTTATATGCAGGATAAATAAACTGCATGATTTTAAATTCACGCTCGGTGTAAGTATCCTTGCTATACATATAACGGCAACATTTTCCACATTTTACACAACTGCCTTCGATCTTATATCTGACCTTTCTAGGTACAAATAAAGAGAGAAAATTATATATAAAAGGTTCTATTTTTTTAAGCATTTCTGTTTTCAATTCTTAACATTACCAATAAATTGATTTATTATATTAAAATATAGTTATGACTACATTTTAATATAATGGAAGTGAAATATGCACAAAAATAAAAAAGGGTTTGTTTCTTATGTGGTGGTTATAACCATAGCAATGATACTTGCGGGTATTATTGCGTTTAATTTATATTTAACAACTTTGCAGCCAATATCACAATTACAGTCCTTTTCTCCAAATTTTGTTTCTCAAATTCTTTCTAATGACGGTACCGTAATTAAGACGTTTGGCTCTTTTAAAACTGAAAGAATTGATACGGAAGATATTCCGGATATTCTAAAAAAAGCAATTATTGCAACAGAAGACAAAAACTTTTATAATCATGGCGGTTTTGATTTTGTTGCGTTGATTAGGTCCACGTTTACAAACTTAAAAGCAGGTCATGTTGTTCAAGGGGCCAGCACTATAACACAGCAACTTGCAAGGATTTTATTTTTATCTTCAGAAAGAACCTATGACCGTAAAATCAAAGAATTTATACTTGCTAACAGAATTGAAAAGTCTTTAACAAAAGACGAAATTCTTACAATGTATCTGAACAATGTCTATCTTGGTGAAGGAGCTT
>JBAYGQ010000363.1:0-3798 GCA_041666585.1 Bacteroidota bacterium | reverse complement strand
GCACCTGCTTCTACAGCGGAAAGTGCAAGAATACGGATTATTTCTGTATGGAGCATCTTCCGCCGGAAAAGATTTTTGATGCGATTCAACAACTGAATAAAACTTAGGATAAAATTGAAATAATTTTTTTATATAAAGGGGCTGCCAGCCCTTTTTTCACATTGATGAAAATGAAATTATGAAAAATAATATCGAACCTGTTGAACTTGTAATAGATTCTATCGCCTTCCAGGGTGCGGCTGTTGCGCGCAAGGATGATATGGTGTATTTTGTAAAAGGCGGTGTGCCTGGCGATTTGGTACGAGCAGATATTATCAGAAAGAAACGCAGATATTATGAGGCTGAAATTGCCGAAGTTCTGGAACCCTCAGAGCATAGAATTGAACCCAAATGCAAATATTTCGGTGTATGCGGAGGATGTTCATGGCAGAATCTTTCTTACAGTGAACAACTGCGATGGAAAAAAACACACGTTTCGGACGCTTTAGAGCGTATTGGCAAGCTTAAAGTGCCGGAGTTGAAAGATACTATGCCTTCGCCCTTAGAATTCAATTATCGCAATAAGATGGAGTTTTCATTCGGTGCCTCACGTTGGCTTACTAAAGATGAAATTGTCGTTGATACCGAAATAGAGCAGAAGGATTTTGCTCTGGGTTTGCATATACCGGGCAGGTTCGATAAAGTGTTGGATATTGAGGAATGTCATATCTGCCCAGAAATTTTTGTGCTGATATTGAACAGACTACGTGAAAAAGCTTTGGAATACGGGACAAGTGCCTACCACTCAAGAAGGCATACGGGATATTTGCGTAATGTGATTTTCCGCAATTCGCTTTCTTCCGCTGAACTGATGGTAGATTTAATTACAAATGCTATTGGAGACAAAAGTGATGAAGATTTTCATAACTGGTTTTCGCATGATTTGATTAAGGAATTTCCGGGAATCACTACTCTTATTCATACCGTAAACACTACTGTTTCGCCTGTTTCCACAGGGGACAGCACAGTGCTTAAAGGCTTTGGTTTTATAATTGAAAAAGTAAAAGATATTAATTTTAAGATTTCGCATACATCTTTTTTTCAGACAAATTCTCATCAATTGGGCAGATTCTTAGACATTGTCCGCGATTATACTCAAATCAAAAACAACGAGATTGTGTGGGATTTGTACTGCGGAACGGGCTTTTTTACTTTGACACTGGCTGAGTGTGCAAAGGAAATTTACGGCTTCGAGTTAGTAGCTTCCGCTATTAGTGATGCAAAAATGAATGCCGAATTGAACGGTTTGACGAATGTGCATTTTGCGGTTGCCGATTTGCATAGTAAGCTTGGGATGGCTCAGTTATTGTCATTGCAGAAACCTGATGTTATTATTATTGACCCCCCGCGTGCCGGTATGCATCCCGATTTGGTCGAAACTGTGCTGAACAGTCAGGCAAAGAGAATTGTGTATGTAAGCTGTAATCCGGCGACTCAGGCAAGGGACTGCGAGTTGCTGTCAGCAGTGTATAGCATAGTGTCGGTACAGCCCTTGGATATGTTCCCGCACACTTACCATGTGGAATCAGTTGCATTGCTGGAAAAGAAAGATTAAAAAACTCCTGAAAAAATTCAGGAGCTTTTTTATCCATCGGGACTTTAAATCAATCAAATTTTTAACAATTGTATTTACTTTATGAATATTTTATTATTACCATTGAATCGGTGATTCTACTATAATATCAACATTCCTGCTGTAAAACCTGCCTTCAGGAAGGTCGTTATTATGTAATTGTATAGATTCACCAAAACCTTGATAGGTTGAATTAGGATGACCGATAGCCTCGGAAACAGCTTTTGCTCTTGCTGTTGATAATTTAAGATTAAAATTATCATCACCAAGTTTATCTGAATATCCAAGAACTTTTATTTTGGCATCCTTACTAAGGTCACGGTTAATGCGTTTGGGTAAATCATTATCCTTCAATTTGCTTGAGCCGTATTCAAACAGCATTGTACTGTATGTATCAATTACAATATCTCTTTGGTTTTTACTCTGTTTGGAATCTAGAGTTAATAGTTCGATTTCAGGAATATCCTGAGCAAAAGCGTCTTTATTTTTAGAATCTGTTGCTGTTAAACAGAATTTTAACGGTTTCAATAATAATTTCGATACGGATACCCTTTTACTCAAATACCAATCGAAACTTGCAGGAATACTACCGGTCCCGTCAAAGGTTTTAACTGTATCAGCTTCCTGAATAACAGATAATTTCCATTTCTTTATTTGAATACCCGGGGTTACAGCTGTATAAAATCTGAAACCTCCGACATTCAGTTTTTTCTCTTTTTCAATATTATCTTTTAAAGAAGTTTCAATTATTTTCGTGTTTGCTATTACAGGTGAAATAATTTTTAAATCGTCGGAGGAAATTTCAACTCTCCGGTTTTCTTCGTTACCTTCACTTGTTTTGTTATTAGATAAAACTTCAGGAAGATTTCTGGCTTTCACTATAATTCTTTTACTATCTATTTTCCAGATATTACTTAAATAGTCTTTAACAGCCTGGGCTCTGTTTTTAGAAATTGTCATATTATTTTTCTCTGAAAATAAGTCCATATTACAACCAACAAGAGTTAAATTAGCACCGGGACTTTGTCTCATTCTAAAACCAATAATGTTTAGAATATTATAATAAAATTCAATTGCGTTATGATCGGTTTCTGCGAAAGACGTAAAAGTTGAGAAATTTTCTATTTCTTTGCTGTCTAATAATTTATATCTCTCAGGAATTTCGAATGAGTTCGAGTCAAAAAATACATAATTCAAGAGTGGTTCCATTTCAGTAGCTAAAAATTCTTCTACTTTTATGTTTGATAATTTTATTTCATTTCCGCTTTTCTCAAGTGCTGTTGTATTTAGTGATACATTAAAATTATACTCCGGTTTGGTCATTAATGTATCAGTCCTGCAGTAATTCTCACGAATAGTTACAATATTTTCAAACTTTAGTGTATCATAGGTTAATATTGGTTGTCCATTCATAAATATATTTTCTGCAAGAACAGGATTTTCAATTTTTATAGTATCAATTTCTCTGAATTGTTCATGTGTTCTAATAATTCCTACTGAGCCGTTATAATTCAAAGCTAAAGCTAACCTAACAGACAATACATTCCATTTTTCGCTTTTAATTATATTATTTAATCCATAGTTCAAAAACAGTTCAGGGGAAAGAAACCAATTTTTGTTTTTACTTAGCATTATGTCATAATTAATACCGACAGTAAATGATGTGTACAATCCGGTAGCATTTGGAATGGCTCCGCTATATACCATCCGTTCTCTCTGGTCATTTGCAAATACAAGATCTTTAGGTTCAATAAATGTTTCTCTCTGAGTGAAATGAGTAGATGTTATTACTCCAAAAGACATACCGAGATGTAATGAGGAATTTTCAAATAACCCAAGCTTTACTATAGGGTCAAAAGAAATAGAATTAATGGAAGTTTCTATATTATGTTCAATAATTCCTTCAACAGATGTTTCAGGATCGTAAAACATCAATAATTTTTCTTCTGCTTTTAATGTTCCCCCCAGATTGTTGAAAGCAGTTCTAAGTTCGAGACTCAAATTGTATTTTTTTGAAATCTGATAATCGAATAAACCACCTATAGAGAGTCTTGTTCCAAATCCCGATTTATAGTCAGGGCAACAACTTGGAATTGTCGGCAAAGCATGAAAATCAACAATGTGGTTGTTTAAAACAACACCCCCAAAAGCTCCGACACTCCACAAGTTTCTTTCCAGACTAATAT